>NZ_JASPGN010000004.1:148252-198375 GCF_030232655.1 Corynebacterium sp. MSK218 | reverse complement strand
TGACCGTAAGCGCTGGGCGACCCGTGATGCCGCACGCAAGGCCGTTGCCTACTGGATTGAAGTCGTCTACAACCGCCGGCGCCGGCACTCCGCACTCGGAATGGTCAGCCCCGTCGACTTCGAGAACCACGCCGGCTCAATCAACAGCAGAAAAGAAATAGCTGCCTAACCACTAGGTAGCTCCACTACGTGTCCACGATTTGCGGGCAACCCCAATACGCAGCAAGTGGAGCACTGGAGTGGCCTCTAGGCATTCGCGCACAACTCGGTTGTCCTTGAGAAGAGTCTCACTGCTAGGTGAAAGACGCTTCAGGTGTAAGTGTCATGCTGGGAAAGGAGCGCTGAAGGCTTCCTCTACGCAGATTCTCCACGAGCGCTAATCTCTGAGATAAGCAGGCACTGACTACTGAAGGACAAAGGACGGATTAAATTGACAAAGTCAACCGTTTCAAAGCCAGACAGCATTAATACTTCTGTAGCTCAGGTACAGAACATGGATGAGGAAGACCGTCGCCGCTACGTCGAGTACTTAGGGCGGGAGATTGCCAATTGGTCCGCGGATCTTAACCGCCGTCTAGCTTGACCAAAGGGCTTAGGGGGTGCCGAATTGGGGTAGTTTGTGGTTACGTACGTGCGGTATGGCTACGATTGGAGGGGATTTCACTTGTAAGTGTAAAAATGTTGTTGGTGTGGTAGAGAGGAAGGAGCGCCGGTGAACTCCGCTACCTTAATTAATGATCGGGTGATGATCGACGATGCTACGGTCGAAGACCTTAAGTCGTTACCTTCTCTTGGTACTGCGACTTTTCGAGCGACAGATGCGGAAGGGCGCGCGGTCACGCTGCCTACCGATGTGCAGCGACTGATTTCTCAAGTTTTAGCTTCTGTCGCGCAGCGCGGTGAAGTTACCATTTCACGCGTACCCGAGGAGCTTACGAGCACCGTCGCTGCGGAGATTTTGGGTGTCTCCCGTCCCACCCTTATGAAATGGGTTAAAGAGGGAAAGATAGTGGCTCACAAGTGTGGAACGCACACCCGTTTTAAGCGCGATAACGTGCTGGACCTGAAGCGGAAGCGGGGTGAAGAGCGTATGCGTGCCTTCAACGAGTGGCGCGCGTTCGAAGAAGAGAATCAGGGCTTTTTCTCGGAGTCCAAGGCAGGGCAGCAGGGCGAATCGTGAGGTTCTG
Source organism: Corynebacterium sp. MSK218 (assembly GCF_030232655.1). Taxonomy (NCBI): domain Bacteria; kingdom Bacillati; phylum Actinomycetota; class Actinomycetes; order Mycobacteriales; family Corynebacteriaceae; genus Corynebacterium; species Corynebacterium sp. MSK218. Next base: position 197,188 of record NZ_JASPGN010000004.1, on the reverse strand, counting down.
CGAGGGGCGAGCGAACTTACTATCTTTGTGACTATGCCGCAGAGAGTATTCATTGATGCAAACGTCTTAGCGAGCCGGACGATTCTTGATTGGCTTTTTGCGTTGCAGTGTTTATCAAGGGGGATGTTTACTTTTCATACCTCGCAGGACGTGCTCGCGGAGACTACGCGGGCCTTGCGGCGAAAGTATCCCTTTGCTCCCGGAAGAATAATTGACCACCGCATCACGAAAATTAGTGCTGTGGTGGAAGAGATCATTCAGGACTTTCCAGGCGAGCTGCCTTTCGATGGTATGGACCGCGACGACTACCACGTTCATGCGGCCGCTGTTGCTTCGCATGCCGACATCATCCTTACAAATAACTCGAAGGAAGATATAACAAGGTCTCCCGATGTGCAGCATTACGAGATCCTAGGTGCGGATGAATTCTTAATGCTTGTTCACGACTCCGCGCCTCAGCTAGTCCTGACGTGTACGAAGCAGCAGCTCGATTATTGGCAGACCCAAGAGAACTTCAGGGGTTTGGATGATGCTCTGAGGCGTGCGGACTGCCCCAATTTTGCACGAGCGGTGAGAGAAGCTTTGAAGACTCTCGCACGCCAGTAGCCACGCCGGTTCACTGGAACGGGGGCAGACGTCGCGGGAGAAATACCTGGCACTGGCCCCTGAGGATGGGACCTAGAGCCTGGCTTGGTGCAGGTTTAGTCCTTTAGTCCTGGGCCACGGTAACGCTGACGTCGATGTTGCCGCGGGTGGCCTTGGAGTAGGGGCACATCTCGTGGGCGGCGTCGGCAAGCGCTTGGGCGTCTTCCGGGGCCGTGCCGGGGATGGTGACCTCGAGCTCGACGCTGAGGAAGAAGCCCTCGGAAGCGTTGTTGAGGGTCACGCGCGCGCCGACGGCGGAGTCGGTGATGTCAACGCCCTTGTCCTTGGCCACGGCCTTGAGCGCGGAGTGGAAGCAGGCGGCGTAGCCGGCGGCGAAGAGCTGCTCGGGGTTAACGCCCTCACCGCTGCCGCCCATTTCCTTCGGGGCGGTCATGGTGAAGTCGAGGTCGGAATCCTGGACCACGGTGCGGCCATCGCGGCCGGCGCCAGTGGAGAGTGCTTCGGTGGTGTAGGCGGCGGTCATGAGTAACTCCTTTGCTCGTTGAGGGGTTCTGTGGCCGCCGATTGTACGCGGGAAAGTAAGACAGCTCACTCGTTCGCGGTGACGAGCTCCTTGAGGGCATCGAGGGCCTCAAGCGGGGCGGTGCCGTAGCGCTCAGTGAGGAAGCGGTGGGTAGTGTCGGGGTTGTCGAGGGAGACATCGGCAAGGTTGTGCAGCTCGGATTCGCCGGCGGCAGTCTTCTCCACGGACCAGAAGCTTTCCGGATTAAGTCCTAGCTCGGCAGCGCGCTCGAGCACGCTGAAGGTGTGGGAGGCGAAGATGAGCTGCGCGCCGTTGACGTTGATGCTGGGCTCGCGGAAAGCTTGGATGATGAAGTCCAGCAGGGCTGGGCGTAGGTAAGAATCGAGCTCGTCAGCAACCAGGATGCCGCCGCGGCGCAGGACATCGAGCACAAGCGGCACGGTGGCCATCCACGTCTGCGTGCCGCCGGATTCATCGGTAAGGCTCAGCGAATAGTGTGCGGACTCGCCCTTGTGCTCGACGATGATTGCATGCAGCAGGGATTCAATTTCGGCGTCGGAGTAGGCGCGGAAGGCGTCGGGACGTCGGATAGCGCCATCGGTGCTGCTCAACGCATTAATGACCGGGCGCATCTGGCAGAAGACATGCCGTGGGATCTGGTCCTGGTTGAGCCGCACGGAATGGATGCCGGCATCGGCCGCGCGCAGCAGCGGGGCAGCCTCGTGCAGGCGCAGCTTGCCCTCACGAATAAGGGCGGTAAACCGCGCGGCATAGTTAGCCGCGGAATGCGCATGCGGCAGGTACGCCACATCATGCACCAGCGCGCGGGCCAACGGGGCGAGCACGGGGTGCTCATCGCGCAAACCGACAGACAGAATTAGCTCGGTGTCTTCAACAGAGCCAAGCTTGGCGACGTCCCCCTTATCCATAAACGTCCGCGTCCACTGCGTTTCCTCCCCGCGACTGCGCACAAAGCAGGGAGTCCAGCGATTCGCCGGGACGCGGCTGAGCCATTCGGTATGCACACCGGTGTAGCTCCACTGGAAACCGTAGAGGTAGCGCACCCCATCAACCGCAAACTCCAGCTCAAAGGTGCTGGGGCGGCGCTGGGTGGTGGGGTTGAGCCGAAACGGCGCGTGGGGCAGCTGGTTGGGCGGGGCATCAGCGAGCCACTTCGTAGCCGATAAGGAAATAGCTCGCAGCGCGAAGTTCAGCGCATCGAGCACGCTGCTCTTTCCCGACGCCGTCGGGCCCACCAGCACGGTGATGGGCTGGCTTACCGTGGCCCAGCCATCTTCGGGCGGCGTCGAGTGCGTCCAGTGGTGATAAAACGACAGCGTTTGCGTTGCGCGGATGCTGCGGAAATTCGACACGCTGAAGGAAAGGAGCCTCATGTCCGCTACGCTACACAAGCCTGCGCGGCCGTTTGAGAGAGGGCCTGCTGCGTCGGCGCAGGAATTCGCCGACTAGTGCCGTGGCGGAGTACATTTCTAACAAATAACGCCCCAAAAACTCGAAGATCCAGGGCCTTAAATGATCGATCCGTACCGGCCTTTAAGAACAACGACGAGGAGCGGCAAATTGCTGTTTTTCTACCCTGCCGATTAATGTTGCGGGGAGCGGATTCACTGCTGAACGTGGCGCGGCTGGCTTGAAGTCTGGTGCGCACATGGAAGCAGGGAATACGCGGGGCTATAGCTCAGTCGGTTAGAGCTACGGACTCATAATCCGTTGGTCCCGGGTTCGAGCCCCGGTGGCCCCACAGTAGGCAGCCTCTTTTCCTTGGGGTGAAACACCTTTAGTATGACAATGCAACGTTGTGCTGGGTGTATGTCCAGACCTTGTTGTACTCTGACGGGGAAGGAAGGGAGGACTGTCATGGAACAGCATACGGCGCGGCAGATTGCCGAATGGTTCGTCGCGTGGGCGGACGAAACTGATGATGCTGAGATAACGCAGCTTAAGCTCCAGAAGCTTCTGTATTATGCGAAAGGCCTGTATATGCGGTCCTCTTCGGGGGTTCCGCTATTCCACGAACGGATGGAAGCTTGGGCGCACGGCCCTGTAGTCGTGGATATCTATCACCAGCTAAAACACTACGGAAAGCTTCCGATTAACCCAGATGAGTTTGTCTCAGAGGATTTTGACTGGGATGACTATCGTGACGTTGAACAGGATCTGATTGAGGTCTGGGATAAGTACGGACCATTTTCTGCATGGGCGCTGCGGAATAAAACGCACACGGAATCTCCTTGGCAAAGAAACTTTGTAGAAGGCGAGCGGGGGCTGGAAATCACTGATGCCGATCTAAAGAGCTATTTCTGCTAGCCGTGGGCAAGAATAAACGAAGGGGGACTCGCCCAGTTCGCGTAGCAAGAAGCACACCAGAGAAGGGCGTTCTTGATGCTCTAGGCAGTACTCGAGAGGAATATCCGCTTTTATCCACTAGGTTTCTCCAGAAGGGGTGGGGCTTTGAAGAGATGGATGATTCCATGCGAGCGGAGTTCTTAGAAAAGTGGCACAGGCGGTCTGTCCTCACATGGAAAGAATTGACGCAGCATCCAAAACATGGGCTGGGCTCTGAATACATCCCTGCTACTGCCATTAAGCCTGACATCCCACAGCCTTTTCAAGACTTATCGCGGTTTAGGGTCTACCGCCACAAGGGAAACTTGCCGTTCGTGGGCTGGAAAGATAGGGAAGTGTTCTACGTAATCTGGATTGAGAACACGTATGGCAAGTTGTACTCGCACTAGCACGACACTGCTTCCTTTCTCACTGCAGCATCCACAGCGCGGGTCAGCGTGCCCTTAATGCGAGAATCGGCGCGCTACCCGTTACGATGACCCACATGAGTGTTGAGATGGACCCGTTAATCGAGTCGCTGTATTACTGGTCCGACATTATCGGCGTCCTTCTCATGGGCATGATTGGCGGCACGATGGCCCGCCAGCGCGGCTATGACATCGTGGGCTTTTTCTTCATCGCGATGTTTTCCTCCTTGGGCGGCGGCATGATTCGTGATGTGCTCATTAACCGCGGCACGGTGGCGGCGATGAGTCAGCCGGAGTACCTGTACCTCGCCTTCACGGGTGCGCTCATTGCCCGTTTTGTCTACTTCAAGGGAAAGACCTGGGATTACGTGCAGTCCCATGGTGATGCGGTGGTGTCGGCCCTGTGGGCGTCGACAGGCGCGCTCAAAGCCATCGCCTATGGCTTGCCCTTCATTCCCTGCATCATGATGGGCGTGTTTACGGCCACGGGTGGTTCCATGATCCGTGACATTGCGATGGGCCGTGAGCCGGCGGTGTTCGGTGACAACACCCCCACCGTGATTCCGGCGGTGGCGTGCGCGCTGGTGGTGCTGGGTGCGAATTCCACGGGGCACTTGGCGTTGGGCGTCATTATTGGCCCCATTGTCTCCTTTGTATTGACCATGCTGGGTATTTGGGCGGGCTGGCGAGTGCCGGCTCGTCAGGAGTGGGCGCCGGTGAATGACACCGCGGCCTATGTCATGGTCATGGCGCGCAAGGCGGAGAATAAGGGCCGTGCCGTCGGCCGCCGCCTGGAGCCGACCAAGCTGCGCGCGTGGCGCCACAATCAGATGGAAAAAGCCCTACAGCGCCGAATTGAACGTGAGGTGCGCGCAGGCAAGCGCAGGGCCGACGCGACTATCGACGCCTCCGACTTCCTCGATTCCTTCAACGAAGAGGTCGCCGAGATGTCCGCGGAGATGGCGGCGGCCTCCTCCGATACCGACTCTGACTTCGGTGTAGACCTTTCTGGTGATTCTTATGATGCTCAGAACACTGATGGCCCCACGCCGCGTGAGCTGTTGGACCGAATTTTGTCTGATGACAAGCTCACCGATGAGCTGGTGGAAAAACTTATGCGGCGCTATGAGAAAAGAGATGATTAGAAGCTAATAAATACGTTAAGGTAAGTGGGTGCGAGAGGAGTCAAAGGTGAGAATTGTTCGGCTGAGCCACAGAGTAGTGGCAGCGCTGACCGTAGTGTGTGCTGCGGCAGCTGTGTCTACTGGGTGTACTGCGGACACCTCACCCGTGGACACTGAAGGCCTAGACCTTATCACCACCGATATATTGGAACCACCAAATTCTCTCATCCCAGCAGACTCCAATGATGTTTGCGGACACACCATTATCAATCTGGTGTATTCCGGCCTGATGTACCTGGACAAGCGCGGGACCCCGCACTACGACATGGCGGAGTCCGTGACCCAGGTCAACGATACGACCTATGACGTGGTCATCCGAGACGACGCAGTCTTTGCCGATGGCTCCGATGTCGATGCCGAGGACTTCGTGGATACGTGGAATACTGCTGTGCGCCAGTCCCTGCTCTCGGCCCATCATTTCGAGCCGATTCTGGGATTCCATGAAGGCCAGAAGAACATGCGCGGGCTGAAGGTGACAGGGAAGAAGTCCTTCCGCATTGAGCTTTCCCGCCCCACCAGCGGCTTCCTCGAGCGCTTAGGTTATTCGGTGTTCTTCCCCATGCGTTCCGAGGATCAGGATGAGCTCAGCGAACGCGGTACCGATCCCATTGGCAACGGGCCATATGTCTTGGCCTCGTGGGAGCACGAAAAAGCGCTGACCGTGGTGCCCAATCCGCGCTACACGGGCCCGCGCACTCCGCAGAATGAGGGCATCAAGTTCGTGATTTACCCTTCCGAGGGGCAGGCCTATAAGGACTTGGTGTCAGGAGACTTGGACGTGCTCGTCCACATTCCGGCGGAGAAGCTCGGCACCTTTGAGGAAGAGTTGGGTTCGCAAGCTTTTAGCAGGCCAGTGGGTTCCATGATGGAAATCACCATCCCGGCTAATGATTCCAACTTCACCGGCGAGGCAGGTCGCCTGCGCCGCCGAGCGTTGTCGATGGCCATAGACCGCGAGAAGCTAGCTAGTGAGCTGTTTTATGACACGGTGATTCCAGCGAATGGTTTTATCGCGCCGCTGCATGGAGAGATGCCGCCAGCACCGCAAGATGCGGAGGCGTTGACTCACCAGCCAGACAAGGCCCGCGAGCTCTGGGCCAAGGCAGAGAAGATGGATCCCTTCGAAGAGACCTTCAGCATTGCCTACAACGTCGACGGCAGCCATAAGGAGTGGGTCGATGCAGTGGCGAAGCAGATGACGGATACCCTCGGTGTGCAGGTGGAAGGCCGTCCCATCGATACCTTCAAGGAGCTGCGTCAAGAGGTCACCGCGCGCCATATCACCGGCGCGTTCCGCACCTCTTGGCAGGCGGAGTACCCAGACGAGTCGTCCTTCCTAGCGCCGCTGTTTGCCTCCTACTCGGCGGCAAATGAGTCTGGTTTTGAGAATCCGGAGTTCGATAAACTGCTGGAGAAAGCCGGTAAGGCTCGAACCAAGGACGAGGCCCACGAGTATTATGCCCAAGCTCAGGACCTGCTGGTGGAGGCGATGCCAGCGATTCCGTTGTGGACGTCGAAGTCCTTGGGCGCGTATGGCAAGGATATTGTTCCGGCAGGATACACATGGAAGCCAACGCCCAATTACTATCTGATTCACCGCGCTGAGCGCTAAGGCAGTCTGGTTCTCCAAGGCTTCTGGCAGCATTGAGGTCTACTCTTGGTGCAATGCTGAAGTTTTACATGTTCGCCATCTGGCAGGCTGTTGTCGACCACGGTTTGCCGCTTCTGGGCATGCTGCTCACGGCGATTCTCATTCCTCGCATCGGCCGTTTGGCCGTGCGCGTAATCGAGTCTCGGCTTGATGAGAACGAGGAGTCAACCAAGGCGCGCCTAGCGCTGGCCGGCGCGCTGGTGTACGTGGCCCAAGCGGTGGCGTATTTCCTTCTCATCGTTGCGGCATTGGCTAACCTCGGCGTGCCGCCCCTGGGAGCGGCCATCCCCGCAACGGTCGTGTCTGCTGCCGTTGGTTTCGGAGCGCAGAGCATTATTGGTGATTTCCTCGCGGGGTTCTTCATTCTGTCGGAGAAGCAGTTCGGCGTGGGCGATTACGTGAGCTTCGACGGCGTGACGGGCGTGGAGGGCACCGTGGTGTCCTTGACCCTGCGCACGACCACCGTGCGTACCCCTACCGGCGAAGTGGTCATGGTGCCTAACGGCTCGGCGGGCGTGGTGACGAACTTCTCGCAAGAGTGGTCACGTGCAGTGGTGGATATCGCCATCCCGGTTCATGAGGGAGATAACCTGCCGGACATTACTGCGCGTGTGGAAAAGATTTCGGAACATGCCATCCGTACCCCGGATATTCGCGCGGATGTGGCCGGCGAGCTGGATGTTCTCCCCGCTACCGGAATCGTGGCGCCGACCGTCGCCGGCCAGCCGTGGCAGGTCAAGTACCGCGTGCTCGTGCAGGTCAACCCTGCGCGCCAGTGGGCAGTGGAACGCGCCATTCGTTCGGCCTTGCTGGCCTCCTTCTGGGACCTGTATAAGCTGCCGAACCCGGAAGCTATCCCGGATGATATCCCTGTGGACCTGAACGAGGCGCCCACGACGGTCATGTCGGCAGCGAAAGCGCAGGATGCGGACAAGACCGCAGAGTCTGCTGCAGAGTCGCAGGAAGCGTCACAGGCGGTGTCCGGAGCCGTCGCCAAGACGGACACGAGCAATGACAATGGGCCGGGCCGCCCAGCGTATTCGGACAGCGACAAGGACGAGGAGCCGGACGAGTACGGGCGAGGCGTCTGGCGTGCGGATAAGCCGAAGAATAAGTGGGCCTATTTCTGGACGGTAGGTGGGCGCGTGAGGGCGTCGACAACCGGCCTCCTGGCAGGCCTCGGCGTGGTTGGTGCGCTGTGGCTGGCCTCCGCGAACCCGGATGGTGTGGATGCCGGATGGCTGTCTCCATCGCGCTGGATGAGTGAGATTACGGAATCCGCAGTCCCATCCACGGAGTCCGCTACGCCGGAACCCGCGCCGAGTGAGCACGAGACGCCGGCAAGTACTCTTCAGGAGCCCACCGCAGAGGTGACGGACGAGGCGACGGAGGATGCCCCGCAGGACGAGACCTCCCTTGCACCAGCACCGGTGGATACTCCTGAAGCAGTAGAAGGTGGCGGTTCGGGCACTGAGGGTGCCACGGAGACCGCCACGGGTTTCGAGGAATCCCACGTGCCGGAGACGGCGGTGGCGACTGCCGACGCCACCGAGCCTTCTACCGCGAATTAACGGGAGGCTCACCGTGGGAGACGCTCGGGAGAGAGCGCATGAGACATATGAGTGATAGGGATGCAACGCGGTGAAGCGTTACATCTGATTTATCGGTCCCCGAGGCCCCTTCGTTACTGGCTTCAGGGAATTAATTAATTGATAAAACCTACGCCCGGCTTAAAGGTCATCGACACTGCTTCATGAACCGGGGAATCCGGTGTGAGCAGGTCCTCGACGCGCATCCACCGCATGTGGGCTTCCTCGCGAGTGACGGTGACGAAGCTATAGCCGTGGCTATCCAAGTCCACGTGCTTGCAGTGCGGATTGGCCGTGCGCAGAACTTGCTGCGCGGTGTGGGACACGGCATTACCCGGGCGCATGTTGAGCGCCTCGTTGATATTGGGCGCAGAAATGGAAGCGCACACCATCTCTGCTCCTACGATGCGGTCGCCCTTGGAGATGGTGTGGGCCCATTCGGTGTGGATGTCCCCGGTGAGGAAGAGGGTATGGTCCGGGAGGACGTCGATAAGCGCACGGCGCTCCGCGGAATACCCATCCCACTGATCCCCATTGACGGGGATACCCGTGATGTTGCTCGTGAGGGCATTGGCCACCTGCGCGGTGACGGAATTCTCCTGCAGCGTTACCAGGTTGAGCGGGGCAAACATGACGGAATTGCCCAGCAGCTTCCACGTGGCCTGTGAGGTCTCAATCTTGCCCAGCAACCAGGTGTACTGTTCCGACCCCAGCATCGAGCGGCCTTCCTCAGTGAAAGCCACGGGGTTCCAGGAGACCTGTTCATCGCGGTAGGTTCGCAGGTCCATCATGGTCAACTCCACCAGATCACCAAAAGTCAGCGAACGGTAGAGATGCCCTGCCTCAGACGGCGCGGTGGCGCGCACTGGCATCCACTCGAAGTAGGCGCGCATCGCCGCTGACTGACGCGTAACCCACGGGCCTTCCGTAGCTGGGTCGTGGTTCTCCGCGCCGTTGGCCCAGTTATCGTTCGCAATCTCGTGGTCATCCCACACTACGATCCACGGCAGCGCGCCATGCGCGGCCTGCAGGTCCGGGTCGGTACGGTAACGGCCGTAGCGCGTGCGGTAATCCGCCAGCGTCGTAATCTCGTGCGCCGGGTGGTGCAGGCGCACCGGGCCGAAACCGGAATAGGCCCCGGAGCGGTATTCATAAATGTAATCGCCCAAAAAGACCATGTAATCGAGCTGGTCTGCATGAGCGCGCTGCGCGATGTCACGGTAGGCACTGAAGAAGCCCGATTCCCAATTTGCGCACGACGCCACCCCAAAAGTGAGCTTCTCCGGTGACGCGCTCGCCGCCGGTGCAGTCTTGGTGCGGCCGATGGGGGAGGAGACCCCATCCACGAGGAAACGGTAAAAATACACCGTGTCCGGCTCCAGACCATGCGGGTCCACGTGCACCGTATGGTCATGCTCCGCAGTGGCTAGGGTGTGCCCGCGCTTGACGACGTCCCCCATCTCCCCATCCCGGGCCACCTCCCATTCCACGGTGACTGCGGGGCCAAGCCCGCTGCCGGGGAGAGCCTCATCTGTGGGGGTCACGCGCGTCCACAAGATAACCGAATCTGGAATCGGATCTCCTGAGGCCACGCCGTGGAGGAAGGGCAATTCGCCTTGTGGCGGTTCCACCAAGCCGAGTGAAGCGGTGGAGTTGGGGTCAGCAGCGGATGCAGATGAGGCGGCGAGAGAAGCGGCCGTGGCGGTGGCCAGGCCGGAGGCGTGAAGGAGGCGGCGACGAGAGAAGGAACGGCGCATGCCTACACGGTTTCTCCACTGAAGCATTAGCGCAACTTGAGGCCTGAGAATTCGCCCGCTGGTTAAAAACCGTTTTCCCGCATGTTACGAAGGCTTTACCCCAAGGGGTGGAAGGATTTCCAGAAGTCGAGGTTTATGGCTATAACTTATTTTTATGAAGAAGTTCTCTCGCGCGGTTCTCGCCGCATCTTTGTCTGTATCTCTGTCCTTGTCTGTCGTTACCCCAGCACACGCGCAGGTCGACGCTCCCGCTGTGGAGCCGGCCACCTCGGAAGCTTCGGTGTCTGAATCCTCTCCGTCTGAATCCTCGGTGTCTGAGCTTGGCGGTGAGCTGTCGTCTGACCTGAACGTGGAATCGTCCAGCAAGGAAGAAGCCGGCGATGTTGAAGGCCAGCAGTCCTCTCAGGGCGAAAAGATTGCCTTGGGCCTGGGCATCACCGCTGCTGTTCTCGCCGCCGTCGCTGGTGGCGTGTACTGGGCCGTGCAGCAGGGCATCATCCCGAACCCGCTGCCGGGAGTCATCCCGTCGCCGCAGAAGCCAGCACCCGCTCCGGCCCCGGCTCCTGCACCCGCTCCGGCCCCGGCCCCTGCGCCGAAGCCCGAGCCTGCTCCGGCCCCTAAGCCTGCGCCTCAGCCAGCTCCTGCGCCGAAGCCGGCTCCGAAACCTGCACCTGCCCCGGCACCGCGTCCGGCTCCTGCCACCTACGGTCGCTGCCTCGATGTGTGGAACGCACTGGGCCGCCCCATCTACCCGAGCGACCCGGGTTTCCAGTCCAAGTTTGACCGCGATGGTGATGGCGTAGGCTGCGAGCGCGATCCTCGTTAAGCTAGAGCGCATGAGCGCTTTTTCTTCCATCGAGTCCTGGCCTGTCGATACCGTCGCCGGTGCACTGCTGCACCGCGGCGAGGTAGTGGAGCAGGTGGGTGATACCTCCCGCCGCTTCCCTGTTGCGTCAGTGACCAAGCTGGCGGCCGCCTATGGGGTGATGGTGGCCGTGGAAGAAGGTGCGGTGGAGCTGGACCAACCAGCTGGTCCTGAAGGCTCCACGCTGCGCCATCTTTTGGCGCATACCTCCGGCGTGGGCTTTGATTCCCGCGAACCGCAAAAACCCGTAGGGGAGCGGCGTATTTATTCCTCGGCGGGCTATGAGTGGGCCGCGGAGGTAGTGGAGAAAGCCACCGAGATTCCTTTCCCTGAGTACCTTGCTGAAGGTGTCTGTGCTCCTTTGGGCATGTCCGCCACCACGCTTGAAGGATCTGCTGGGCATGGTCTGACGTCCACCGTGGAGGACCTTGTCGCTTTTGCCCGTGAGGTGCAGTCCCCACAGCTGCTGGACCCCTCAACGGTGGCTGAGATGACACGCGTCCAATTCCCTGGCCTGCGGGGCATTGTCCCAGGCTATGGCAGCTTCAAGGACTGCACATGGGGGCTGGGCTTTGAGATTCATGGCGAGAAAGACCAGTGGATGGGGAGCTTGCCTTCCGATGCTGTTGGCCACTTCGGCATGAGCGGCACCTATCTCTGGGTGGCGGGCGAGTGGGCCATGGTGGCGTTGACTGACCGCGACTTTGGGGACTGGTGCAAGCCTCTGTGGGCAGAGACCAACACGGCCATCTGGGAGGAATGCCAGTCCCGCTAGCCGCGCCGGGAAGGGCCCCGCGCGGTTGGGGAAGCTGGTCCGCGCGGGGGTAGTGAGGGCGCTGTGGCCGCGGTACATCTGCGTGGCTTATGTAAACGCTTGTGATTCTAGTGGCGCATGAGGTGACATTAGAGGGTGAAGTCTCAAGCTCCACTTGAGGCTGTGGGGGCTTAAGTGCAGGTTGAGGGTTGATGGGGTGCACGTGGCAGGGGGAAAATTGTGGTCACACTTCAGACGCACCGCAGGTGATGCAGACAAGTTCGTAGGGGAAGACGAAGCTCGTCTTGCGTCGGCTTGAGTCGGCGTGCCATCACACGGACGTCAAAGGAGACACAGGAGTGAATCTACGCGTTCACCCGCAACAGGCTGACGCATCTGCGTCGGTCTCGTCAGCGAGCCCAGTCGGTGACTCGCAAGCTTGCCCGGCAAGCAGCTGGCCGAATCGGGTCAGCGGTGAGGTCTGCACAGCCGTGCTGCAGATTTCAGGCATGCCCCGCTGCCTGCGCCCAGCCATCGAGCGGGCTATGGCGCGCTGCATTCGCAGCGAGAGTGAATTCATCGTGCCCGGCGATGATCCCCTCACCGCGCAGTGGTGCACCCGCTGGTGCCGCGATGCCGATTGGGACCCCGTCAGCGGGACGTCGCTGGGCGGCGCCGCACGCGGCGTAGGAATCGGCTGCCGTCAGGTGCTTACCGGCACGCCCAGCGAGCTGGAGGCCCTGAGCCGTGCGGTGGAGATGCTGGCAGGGGAGTACGGTTTCCGGGCCGTCGTCAAGCGCGCCGCCTAAGCCCTAATCCTCGAAAGGATCGAAGATGCGCTCAGGAAGGTCCGCCACGGAATTGATGATGCGCGTCGGGCGGAACGGGTAGCGTTCAATATCACGGTCATCACTGATACCTGAGCGCACGAGGATGCTGCGCATGCCGGCCTCCAAGCCAGACTTGACGTCAGTATCCATGCGGTCACCAATCATGACGGTATTCTCCGAGTGCGCGCCGATGTTGTTCAGCGCGCTGCGCATCATGACTGGGTTCGGTTTGCCCACGTAGTAGGGCTCGCGGTTCGTTGCCGCGGTAATCAGCGCCGCAACCGCGCCCGTGGCCGGGAGCACGCCCTGAGGAGCAGGACCCGTGACATCCGGGTTGGTCGCGATAAAGCGCGCGCCATTGCGGATGAGATTAATGGCGGTGGTGATGGCCTCAAAAGAATAGGTGCGCGTCTCGCCCAAGACCACGAAATCCGCGTCGGTGTCATTGAGAATCCAGCCCGCCTCATGCAGCGCGGTGGTGAGGCCAGATTCACCCACGACGTAAGCCGTGGACAGCCCCGCCTGATTCGAGAGGAACGCCGCGGTAGCCGTCGCCGAAGTCCAGATGCGCTCTGCCGGGATATCCAGGCCGGTGTTCTTCAGGCGTGCGGAGAGATCGCGCGGCGTCGACATCGAGTTATTAGTCAGCACCATGTACTCGATGTCATTATCTTTCAGCGCCTGGATGAAGGCGTCCGCGCCGGGAATCATCTCCCCTTCCTTGATGAGGACGCCGTCCATGTCAGAGAGATAAGAAATCACGAGTGTTCCTCCAGATAATCAGCAAGGTCGCCCACCGTAGCCACGGAGAGCATGGTTTCTTCATCAAGGCGCACCCCACAGGCCTCTTCGAAGCGAACGGCCAGCTCAATGCGCTCCAGTGACTCCACCCCAAGGTCTTCTAGAAGGGCATCGCGCTCCAAGCCTTCCTCGATGCCCGTGACTTTCGTGATGAGACGAGTGAGTTCGCCGTACGTGTCGCCGGCAGGTGCCGAATCGGTATCTTCGGCTGGTGCTGAGCCGAAGCGGGCTGCGAGTTGTGCGGAAAGGTCGTTAGCCATGTGCATCAGTCTAGTATTGAAATGTCATGGTTTATCGAGCACGCTCCTCCGCAATCGCCCGCAGCTGGACCCGCCGGGTCCGCCCCCAGATGCGCCGCGTCGAGCATACTGTTTATTCGCAATTACACGATCTCACCACGGAACCAGGGCTGACGCAGGTCAGTGACTATGGCTTCGTGGACAACAATGGCGTGCGCGTGGCGTGGTATGAAGTTGGGCCTTCCGATGCCGCGGTAACCGCTGTTTTTATTCATGGATACTGTTTGTCTGCGGAGAGCTTCTACTCCCAAGTAGAGGACGTCCGCGCGAATTATCCCTCGGTGCGCTGCTTGCTTGTCGACGTCCGCGGCCACGGCCGCACCACCCACGTCACCCCCTCCGAGTGCACGGTTCAGGGCGCAGCTGATGATGTGCTTGCCGTGATTGCTGAGCGTGCCGCTTCCGGCCCTCTCGTCGTCTTGGGCCATTCCATGGGCGGGATGATTGCCCTCAATCTCCTTCGGCGCGCACCTCGACAGGTGGCCCAGCGCATTGACGGCATGGTGCTGGTGTCGACCTCCATGCAGCGCTTTGCCGCAGAGGGGGTTGCGCGAATCCTCGAAACACAGTTTATGAAGGCGGTGTACCGGACTTGCTTGCGGCTTCCAGAACGCGCAAACACCGCGCGCTTTGAGATAGCCGCCGTGGTGGCCCCAGCTTTTGCGGCGCTCTTGCAGGGCTTCCCCCAGATGGACAAGCTACAGTTCCACGTGTCCATGCTGCTCGATACCCCGATGTCGAGCTATTCCGGTTTCTTCGATGACCTCGTGGAGCACTCCGAATTCGGTGCCGCCGCGCGTCTGCGCGATATTCCGGGCGAAATTGTTGTGGGCAAACAGGACATTGTCACCCCTCACCGCCAATCCGAGGTCATTGCCCGCCACTGGCCTTCCGCCAACCTCACCGTTATCGATGGTGCTGGGCACATGGTCATCCTGGAAGAGCCCAGTGAGGTGTCCAAGGCGTTGGGCCGAGTTCTCGATCGCGTACTTGGCGGCTAGTCCCCGCTGCTGGTGGCGGTTGGGCTTTGTATTGGCGTTGGCTGGGTCTCCTGTGGTGGTCGAACCGCCCGTTCTGCCAAAGTTATAGCCTCTGATTCAAGATCTGGCCAGAACTTTGGCAACAACGACAGTTGGCTCCCCTGGGTTTAGGCAAGAAGAATGCCCCTCCCGCCCAAAATGGGGCAGAAGGGGCTGGAGGGCTTGGGGCTGTTAAGCCCTAAGCCTTATTCCGCATCAGGCTTAGTCCTCATCGGTGGACCGGGAGGTGGTGGCCGTCGGGTCATCGAGCTTCAGGTCGCGAGCAGCCTGCTGCACGACGCTGCGCTCGACCTTGCCCTCGCGAGCCAGGCCCTCGAGGACGGCGACAACGATGGACTCGGCATCGTTGTTGAAGAAGCGGCGAGCGCCTTCGCGCGTATCGGAGAAGCCGAAGCCATCTGTGCCCAGGACGATGTAATCACCCGGGACGTAGGGGCGAATCTGCTCCTGCAGGTCCGTGGCGAAGTCGGAGACACCGATGAACGGTCCCTCGAAGCCCTTGAGCTGGGTGGTGGCGAAGGCCTCGGTCGGGGCTTCACCCTTGCGCAGGGCCTCCTGGTTGCGGGCAGCGCCATCGCGGGCCAGGTTGACCCAGGACGTGACGGAGAACAGAGAAGCCTTGACGTCGAACTGCTCAGCCAGAATCTCCTGCGCACGCAGTGCCTCATACATACCGACGCCGGAAGCCAGGATGTTGGCCGGGATGGAGCCAGACTCAGCGGTGTTGTAGTGGTAGATACCCTTGTGCAGACCCTCAACGTCGAGGTTCTCCGGCTCAGCCGGCTGCTTCACGGGCTCGTTGTACACGGTGAGGTAGTACATGACGGGCTCGTGGTCCTCGCCGTACATGCGCTCGATACCGCGCGGAACAAGGTGAGCAATCTCGTAGCCGAAGGCCGGGTCGTAAACCTCGACAGCCGGGTTGGTCGACGCCAAAATCGGGGAGTGACCATCCATGTGCTGTAGGCCCTCACCGGTCAGGGTGGTGCGGCCGGCGGTAGCACCGATGATGAAGCCGCGGCCCAGCTGGTCGGCGGCGGCCCAGAAGGCGTCGCCAGTGCGCTGGAAGCCGAACATCGAGTAGAAGATGTACAGCGGAATCATGGCCTCGCCCTGCGTGGCGTAGGACGTTGCTGCCGCAGTGAAGGAAGCGGCAGCGCCGGCCTCAGAAATACCCTCGTGGAGGATCTGTCCATCCGTGGCCTCACGGTAGGAGAGCATGAGGTCATGGTCCACCGGCACGTAGTTCTGACCACGTGGGTTCCAGATCTTCAGGGTCGGGAACCAGGAGTCCATACCGAAGGTACGGGCCTCATCCGGGATGATCGGCACCACGCGCTTGCCCAGTTCCTTATCGCGCATGAGCTCCTTGAAGGTACGGACCAGAGCCATGGTGGTAGCCACATCCTGCTTGCCGGAACCCTTGCGCACCGAACGCAGCTTAGACAGGTCTGGGGTGGTCAACGGGGTGAAGTTCTCACGGCGCTCCGGAAGGAAGCCGCCGAGCTCTTTACGACGCTCCAGCATGTACTTGATTTCCGGAGTCTCCGGACCCGGGTGGTAGTACGGCGGCAGGTACGGATCAGCCTCCAGCTGCTCATCCGTAATCGGGATTCCCTGCTTATCGCGGAAGAGCTTGAGGTCCTCCAGGGTCAGCTTCTTCATCTGGTGGGTAGCGTTGCGGCCCTCGAAGTTGTGGCCCAGGCCGTAGCCCTTAATGGTGTGGGCCAGAATGACGGTCGGGCGGCCGGTGCCGGCGTAGCTCAGAGCCTTGTCGTACGCAGCGTAGATCTTGCGGTAGTCGTGACCACCGCGGCGCAGTGCCCAAATCTCATCGTCAGTCATGTCCTCGACCAGCTTGAGCGTGCGCTCATCGCGGCCGAAGAAGTGCTCGCGGACGTAGGCGCCGTCGTTGGCCTTGAAGGTCTGGTAGTCACCATCGGAGGTGGTGTTCATGATGTTGACAAGGGCGCCTTCCTTGTCGGCGTCGAGAAGCTTGTCCCAGCCACGGCCCCACACGACCTTGATGACGGACCAGCCAGCGCCGCGGAAGAAGGACTCCAGCTCCTGGATAATCTGGGTGTTACCACGCACGGGGCCATCGAGGCGCTGCAGGTTACAGTTGACCACGAAGGTGAGGTTATCCAGCTCGTAGAGGGACGCCATCTGCAGCAGACCGCGCGACTCCGGCTCATCCATCTCACCGTCACCCAGGAAGGCCCAGACGTGCTGCTTCGAGGTGTCCTTGATGCCGCGGGTCTCCAGGTACTTGTTGAAGCGAGCCTGGTAGATAGCATTAATCGGGCCGAGGCCCATGGACACAGTCGGGAACTCCCAGAAGTCCGGCATAAGGCGCGGGTGCGGGTAGGACGGCAGTCCCTTGTCCTCGCCACGGGAGTGCTCCTGACGGAAGCTGTCCATATCCTCCTCGGTCAGGCGGCCTTCCATGAATGCGCGGGCGTACACACCCGGGGAAGCGTGGCCCTGGAAGAAGATCTGGTCACCACCAGACGGATCGTCCTTGCCCTTGAAGAAGTGGTTCAGGCCAACTTCGTAAAGCGGGGCAGCGCCCGCATAGGTAGAGATGTGGCCGCCCACGCCAATGCCTGGGCGCTGTGCGCGGTGCACCATGATGGCTGCATTCCAACGAATCCAGCGGCGGTAGCGCTTCTCCAACTCCTCATCGCCCGGGAACTCCGGCTCGAGAGACGTGGGGATGGTGTTTACAAAGTCTGTGGAGGTCAGGGACGGCAGCGGTACACGCTTTGCCGTGGCGCGCTCCAGCAGGCGCAGCATGAGGTAGCGGGCGCGCTCCGGATCGGAAGAATCCAGCAGACCGTCGAGGGAGTCCATCCACTCACGGGTCTCTTCCGGGTCGTTATCGTGCAAGTACGCGGCTACACCATCGCGAACGATGGGGAAGTTGGAGTCGCCGTTGACAGCGTCCAAGTCGGCCATGGAATCCTCCTGGTTCGTGGTACAAAGATCTGTCACAAGGATACGCGCCTCCTTTTGGGGAGACACGTCGAGGCCCCCACGGGTGGTTTTACAGGGGAAAATGTCCACTTCTAGGCAGATTTGGGGGCGGTTCGACGCGAAAAACTGCACCGCAGACGTTAAAATACTCTGCATGACAACGACGACTCCATCGGAAGGAACTCAACGCGTGACCGGAACGGCAGCCAAGCTCGGCATCACAGAGGGACAGATTGCCCTCGAGCTCGGGTGGGATGAGGACTGCGATTCCACGATTTCCGAGTCCATTGAGGACGTACTGGGGGATGACTTCCTTGACGAGGAAACCGACGAACTGTGCGACGTTGTGCTGCTGTGGTGGCGCGCTGAGGATGGCGACTTGGTTGACGGCCTTGTAGACGCTACCCGCCCCCTCGGGGACTCTGGCCGCATTTGGCTGATGACCCCGGGCGCTGGTAAGCCGGGCAACTTGGAGCCGGGCGAGATTTCTGAATCCGCTCAGCTGGCCGGCCTCGTACAGACCAAGGCTGAGCGCCTCGGCGAGTGGCAGGGCTCCTGCCTCGTTGCGCGCGGCTACACCAAGAAGCCTTAAGGATTAAGGCGAAAAGCCTGTTCAAGTGGCATTCGCAGCAACAAGAGGAACCCTGATTTGTTGCTGCGGGTGCCTATAAGCTAATCTTGTGCGAGCGCACCAAGTGCACTGCGGCTTTAGCTCAGCTGGAAGAGCAACTGGTTTACACCCAGTAGGTCGGGGGTTCGAT
The DNA here is from genome assembly GCF_030232655.1 of Corynebacterium sp. MSK218. Taxonomy (NCBI): domain Bacteria; kingdom Bacillati; phylum Actinomycetota; class Actinomycetes; order Mycobacteriales; family Corynebacteriaceae; genus Corynebacterium; species Corynebacterium sp. MSK218. Next base: position 178,778 of record NZ_JASPGN010000004.1, on the reverse strand, counting down.
CCCCTCAGGCCGCACCAAATGAAACCCCTTTCCGTTAAGTTGGAGAGGGGTTTCGTCGTGCTCGGACGGCGCCCGCGCTAGAACAGCAAACACGTATTGATAGGGATGGCATTGATGCGTAAACAGAAAAGCGCAGCCTACTGGTGGAGCGTTACTGTCGTTGTAGTGCTGTTTATCGCAACGCTTGTAATCAATTATCTAGCAGGACTAAGTGCTGATGAATCATACTTTGGAGCACATTGGTGGCATCGTCTGGCGTGGGTTACGCCACTGTTGTTCTTGGCTTCTTTGATTTGGGCCTGGTTCGAGCACAGGAAGGCGCATCGGTATCCTCATTGACCCGTATTTAGTAGCGTCGGGAGTGAATGAGAAGGCCTGCTTGCCGATTCGGAGACATTCTTCTTCACTACCGTTGATTGGCCACACTGCTTCAGGCATGTCTTCGCTAGAAGCGTTCGTGGCTGCGCTCGCGGATTCTCTCGTAGAAGTCCGGCTTGGAGGTTCCGTACCGTGAGCGGGTACGCCGCGAGGAGGCTGGAGCTGCGTCCGTGGAGGGTGCTGTGGTGTCAGGCTCGTCCTGCTTCGGAGTAAGAGACTGCGAGGACTCTGACTCGGAAGGGTAAGTCTCGTCGGTGGTGGGGCCATCGACTGCAGCGGCAGCGGCAGCAAGTGCAGCTTCCTCCTCGCGGGCGCGGCGGCGTTCCCTAATCTCAGACCAGACGAAATATGCGAAGCCCAGCGGCGCCATGATGCCGAAGGCAATCCACTGGTAGCCATAGGACAGGTGGTTGCCGCGGTCCAGCTTCGGGATCGGGAGAGTATTGAGCTCACCGGGCTGATCGGCGGTGAGTTGGAGGTAGTCGTGGGCGAGGGGGACGTCGATAAGCTCCGCGATCTGTTCCGTATTGATGGAATAGACCTGCGTGTAGCCTTGCTGCTCAGTCGGGGCGGAGGTGTGTTGAGGCTCATTGACGCGGGCCATGGCCTCGATGGTGACCTCCGCGCTCGGAGCCTTGTCGATGTGGGGCACGGCGTTGCCCTCATCTGTGGGCACCCAGCCGCGGTTGACCAACAGCGTCATGCCCGAGGTGGTCTCAAAAGGCACGAGCGACTGGAACGCAGGGCTCGACCCCACCGGGCGCAAGCGCAATAAGACTTCCTGGTCGGGGAGGTAGTGGCCGGTCAGCTCAGCGCGCGTCCACTCCTTGTTGAGAGCGCCGTCGGCGGAAAAGACCTCCTCAATTGGCTGCGGATCGGAGTCGTAGGCTTCCTCAATGAGGTGGTTGCGCTCCACAATCTGGTCGTCCTTGCCCAGCTGCCAGGGTGCGAGCACCGTGAAGGTGAAGTAGCTAAAAGCGACGACAAAGATGAGCAGGAGTACCCACCCAGGCTTGAGGAACGTCTTGAGCATGAGGCCCAGTCTAGTCGTGCTGCTGGCGAATCCAATCGAGCAGGCCCGGCACCGCGGCATCAATCTCCTTGCGGGTGCGCTCGAAGTCCTCCTCGGTGCCGTAGAAGGGATCCTCTACGCTGGCATCCTCCGGGGAATTCGGATCGAAGCTGCGCATGAGGCGCACCTTCTCCTCAGGGATGCCGCGCTCAAGGAGGGCATCGCGGTGGCCGGTATCCATGGCTACGAAGAGGTCGGCGTCCATGTGCTCCTCACCGAGCTGGGCAGCACGGTGGCTTGCACCATCGTGGCCGCCGCGGCGCAGCTCCGCTACCGCGCGCTCATCGGCTCCCTGGCCCACGTGCCAGCCGCCGAGGCCGCACGAGGAGACGCGGGCCAGAAGATCGAGCATGTCGGTCTCCATGGCATCGCGGGTAATGATTTCCGCCATCGGTGAGCGGCAAATATTGCCAGTGCACACAAAGACGATGTGGAGCTGGTTATCGTTCTCCGGAGGCGTCATGGAGGGGACTCCTTACAATATCGAGGGTGCGCTGGCGAACGAAAGCTAGGATATAGCAGCAACGCGACTGACGTGAAACCTACCTTCAACTAAGGAGCAAACGAGATGGCAGAACGCACGACTGTCGGCGAAATCCGCCGCGTGATCCATGAGGCCTACCCACCAGAATTGGCCGAATCATGGGACGCGGTGGGACTGGTCTGTGGCGACCCGCACGCTGAAGTCAGCACCGTGGCCTTCGCCCTCGACTGCACACAAGAGGTAGCGGATAAGGCCGTGGAACTCGGCGCGCAGATGCTCATCGTGCACCACCCGCTGCTCATGCGCGGGGTAACTTCGGTCGCGGCGGATACTCCGAAGGGCAAGGTCATCCACACCCTCATCCGCAATGGCGTGGCGTTGCTCTCCGCGCACACCAATGCGGACAAGGCTCGCCCCGGCGTTAACGACAAGCTGGCGGAACTCGTCGGTATCACGCCCGGCCGCCCCATCGTTCCGGTAGAGCCTTATGACAACCTTGAGGAAGCCCTCGGGCTGGGGCGCATCGGTGAGTTGCCGGAGGCCATCACGTTGCGCGAGTTCACCCAGTGCGTGGCCGAGGCTCTCCCGAAGACCGAGTGGGGCGTGCGTGCGGCCGGTGATCCGGAGCGGATGGTCAAGCGCGTGGCAGTCTCCAGCGGTTCGGGAGACTCCTTCCTCGATAAGGCAGCTGCATTGGGCGTGGATGTTTATGTCACGTCTGACCTGCGCCACCACCCGGTGGATGAGCACCTGCGTGCTGCCCACCTCATGGATCCGGAAGGCCCGGCCGTGGTCGATACTGCCCACTGGGCCAGCGAATTTCCCTGGACCGCCCAGGCGCGCGATATTGTGGAGAGCGTATTGCGCGTGAAGACCGAGATTATTGATCTCCGCACCGACCCTTGGACGATTTCTGCGCAGAAGGAGAACTAAATGAAGCTGTCACAGGACCTGCAGCAGACCTTGCTCGAATTGGCCACCCTGGAGCGCACCCAGGCGCTGGGTGGTACCGCTACCATTCCGGAACAAGAGGAATACGAGAAGGCTCAGGCCGCACACGCCCGGCTTATCGACGCCTCCGGCTCCGCCCAACTCGCCGTCGACGACATGGAGCTGGAAATCCTGCGCATCCAGGCCGATGAGCGCAAGCTGCGCCAACGCGAGCGCGACGACAAGGCCCAGCTGGGTGCGGCTACCGACCCAGAGCAGCGCAAGGATCTCGAGCACGACCTTTATGCAGCCAAGTCCCGCATCGCAGACCTGATGAGTGAGCTGCAGGAAGCCCACAACGAAATCCACGCTCTGCGCGCCAACCTGGATGTTCATGGCGCTAGGGTCTCCGATTCTGAGCGCAAGCTCGAGGTGCTCAAGCGCGCAGCTGAGGCTGCCCGGGAAGCCGCCGCAAACCAGCCGGATCCGCAGGTGCGCATCAACGAGCTGCGTGAGCAGCTGCCAGCGGACGTCCTCGACGAGTACGAGACCGTGCGTGAAGAAAATGGCGTAGGTGCAGCGGCGTTCACCGGCCGTGCCTGCGGCGGTTGCTTCATCGTGTTGCCGCCGGCTGAGCAGAACGCGGTGCGCAACGCGGCTGCCGACGTCCTCCCACAGTGCGGCGACTGCGGTTCCTACCTCGTGCGCCCGGCATCATGAAACTCGTCATCTTTGCTGACGGTGGCTCCCGCGGCAACCCCGGCATCGCCGGCTCCGGTACTGCGGTCTACAACGAGGACCGCTCGCAGCTGCTGAAGGAAATCGCCTACGTGGTAGGCCAACAATCCACCAACAACGTGGCCGAATACCATGGCCTCCTCCGCGGTCTGGAGGCCGCCGTAGAGCTGGGCGCGGACGAGGTGGAGTTCTATATGGACTCCAAACTCGTGGTGGAACAGATGAACGGGCGCTGGAAGATCAAGCACCCCGACATGCAAAAACTTGCCCTTGAGGCACGTGGCCTGCTCAACCAGATTGGCAGCTACACCCTCGAGTGGGTTCCACGCGCTCAGAACTCCGTGGCCGATGAACTCTCCAACGTCGCCATGGATGCTGCCGCGAAGGGCGAACCCGTTGGCATCCTCGATATGGGGAGTGGGGAGGCGGGGGAGGCGTCGCCAAGCACTGCGCCTGCGGAAACCGCAACCGATTCCTCGACGGCCTCCGACTGGCGCCTCGAGACCGGCCCCGTGACGCGTTTTATCCTGCTGCGCCATGGGCAGACGCCGATGTCTGCGGCTAAGCAGTACTCCGGCCGCGCGAACCCGGAGCTCACCGAATTGGGAAAGAAGCAGGCACTCGCTGCCGCCCAGGCTCTGGCCGATACCCACATCGACGCCGTCGTCTGCTCCCCGTTGCGCCGCTGCCAGCAGACCGCGGCCGCGGTAGTGGAAGGCCGGGACCTGCAGGTTGAGACCGTGGAGAAGCTTATCGAGGTGGACTTTGGCCGCTGGGAAGGCAAGACCTTCGCCGAAGCTGACGCCGCCGACCCTGAGCTCCACGCACGCTGGCTGCAGGATACCTCCGTATCCTGCCCCGGTGGCGAGTCCCTGCGCGCGGTCCACCGCCGCGTCAGTGCTGCCCGTCGTGAGCTGCAGAAGCGCTACGAAGGCAAGACGGTCCTCGTGGTTTCCCACGTCAACCCGATTAAGTCCTTTATCCGCCAAGCCCTTGATTCAGGCCCGCAGACCCCGCTCCACCTCTTCTTGGGCCTGGCTTCCTTGAGCGAAGTCGAGTTCTTCGATGACCGTGGTGTCCTGCACCGTTTCAACGATGTGGGGCATTTGAGCGCACTGGGATAAACTAACAGGCGCGAATGAGCCGACCGGGTAAACGCGTTCCGTCGAACCGGCCCCCTTCCTGGGGCAAGGCGCGGGCCGAGGAAAGTCCGGACTCCACAGAGCACGGTGGTTGCTAACAGCAACCCGGGGTGACCCGCGGGCAAGTGCAACAGAAAGTAAACCGCCGCGTGCCTCCGCTTGCGCTTCGGCGCGGTGTAGGGGCAAGCGGTAAGGGTGAAACGGTGCGGTAAGAGCGCACCAGCACCGTCAGTGATGGCGGTGGCTGGGTAAACCCCACTGGGAGCAAGGCATCACGGCCCGCCACGCTAGCGGGCCTGATCAGGCGTTAGTAGGTTGCTCGCCGAAGCCTGAAGGTAGCTGCTTGAGCCACCCGGCAACGGTTGGCCTGGATGGATGTTTACCACCGCGCCGTGGTGCGCGGTACAGAATCCGGCTTATAGGTTGGCTCATTCGCTCCTACATTTTTATTTTTTGGAACAATGGGGCGGCATGAAGCTGTATGCCGCACCGTTGGATTTCCGCGCCATCGCGGAGGAGTTTTCCGTCCCCACCGACTTCCCCGAAGAGGTCACCACACAGGCTGCCTCCGCGCAGGACCGCTTTGCGGACCAGCGCCGCGATGCCCGCGATATTCCCCTGGTCACCATCGACCCGGTAGGTTCGATGGACTTGGACCAGGCGGTGTTCATCGAAGCCCGCGATGGCGGCTACCGCGTGCTCTATGCCATCGCCGACGTGGCTGCCTTCATCGAACCCGGCTCTGCCCTCGAAGAGGAGTCCCTCAAGCGCGGGCAGACCATTTACCTTCCCGATGAGCCCGCACGGCTGCACCCGGCTGAGCTTTCGGAGGATAGGGCCTCGCTGCTTGCCGACGTCGACCGTCCCGCCGTCCTGTGGACCTTCGACCTCGACTCCGCCGGCGAGGTGCAGGACTTCTCGGTGGAGCGCGCCCTCGTGCGCAACCGCGCACGGCTGGACTACGACCAGGTTCACGAGGATTTGGAGAATGGTTCCCTGCATTCCTCCATTGCGTTGCTACCGGAAGTAGGCAAGCTACGCCAAGCCTCCTCGTTGCGCCGCGACGCCATTAACCTCCGCCTGCCGTCTCAGCGAGTGTCCGAGGCCTCCGACTCAGAAGCAGGCGAGGACCAAGACCACTATGAGCTCATCATCGAGCCGCGCTACGAAGTCATGGACTATAACTCGGAGATTTCCCTGCTGACTGGCATGTGCGCGGGCCGCCTCATGGAATCCCATGGCGTTGGTTTCTTGCGCACCTTGGCAGCTGCTACCCCGGAAGCTGAGGCTGAGTTCCGCTCCGAAGCCCAAGCGCTGGGTTTTACTCTGGAAGGCCAATCAATTTCTGAGTTCTTGCACTCAGTCGATGCTGACTCTCCCCGCGGCATGGCAGTCATGCGCGAAGCCCAGCGCCTGCTGCGCGGCGCTGATTATGTGTGGCTCGAAGAATCTCCAGCTGACGTTCATGCGGGTATCGGCGGCTACTACGCCCACGTCACAGCGCCGTTGCGTCGACTCGTCGATCGCTTCGCCACCGAAGTCTGCCTCGCGTTAAGTGGCGGCTACGAGGTTCCTGAATGGGTACGCAACCGCGCCGGGGATGTCATCTTTACGATGCGCTCCACGTCCCAGCTGGCTTCGCAGGTAGACCGAGCCTGCCTCAATCTCACTGAGGCCACCGTGCTGGCTCCCTGGGTGGGCACCAACTTCGAGTCAGTTGTGGTCGATGGCGGCGAAAAGCGTGACAAAGCACGCCTGTTTATCTTGGAGCCGCCAGTGATGGGGGAGGCTGTGGGCCAGCCTCCCACGGGTAGCGAGACCACCGTCTCGCTGGTTAAGGCTGATGTCGCTGAGCGCGACGTGCTCTTTGCTTGGCCCGCCGACTAGCTTTCGGTCACCGCCGGTGCGCCGGCGTTCAGTGGAACCACGAGCAACCCATCCTCAGCCAAATCTGCGGCAAAGTTGGTGGCCTTAGTACTCGGGACATACGCGATGACCGCTGTTGAGGTACCCGCATGCGCTGAGCGTGCGGCAGCAGCACCGCGGGCAGTCGCCAGCTGGGCAAGCTTTTCCGCAGAATCAAAACCATAGACCGTAGCAAGGGCAGATTGCGATTGCGTCAGCAACGGGAAAAGCTCCGTGCCGCGGCGTGAGCGCAGCGCACGGGCCACGCCTTGGGCACGCTGGGTTTCCTCTGCATAAAACGTCAACCATGCCGTGGCTTGGGCAATGGTGGGCTGATTCTCAGGGCCGTGAATCTTATGGACGGCTGCCAACCAATCAAGCACACGCTGTGGTGCATCCGGCAAGAGACGTAGCGATTCCGTGCCGAAGGCATGGCAGGCGTCATCGATGAAACGCTCGCGGGCACGAATATCAGCGATCGTCTCTTCGCAGTCAAAGTCACCGGGGACAGCAAGCGCATACGCTACGAGGTCTTGGTTCACCGCATGTGGTGCCTGGGTGACGGAGCCATCGGCATAGTCGATGATGGTGATGGATTCACCCGTTCCGCGCAGTGCCGCGGAGTGACGGGCACGCAAGGCGGGGAAGCGCCCGAAAGTTCCTACCGCCTGCGAACAGACCTCAGCCAGACGTGCACGCAAAGGCGCATCGTGCGGTTCATCAGCCCCTCCCAGCAACGCAAGAGCGGTCGCAATATCGACTGCTGCAGCAGCACCCAAGCCCGCGTTGTCTGGAATGTCCGTGACCACCGTGATGTCTGCACCGGCAGTTTCGCGGGACAGCAGCTGGCGGTTGATCATCGTGTGGACGATGCCGCCCAGACGGGCTGCCAGCTCACCTTTCGGTGCAGGGGGTACAACAGGCTGGCCCTCAGAATCGACGCTGGGCTGCTGCTCGGTAGCAAGAGCGGACACCTTTTCCAAAGTGATGGAATCTTCGGTGGTGCTGCCGTCAGCGCACAGGCAGCGAACGGACACGGTGCCATCGTCTCGGGGGCTAACGGCAACTGCGGCGCGAAGATCCGCCAAGCCCATGATGGCGATGCCGCCGAAGTGGTCGATGTGCTCGCCGATGAGCGACCACGTGGCCGGGGCACTCGCGATATGTGTTGGCTCGGTGCCGACATTATCGCGGTGAGCGGTGCGTGCGCGGTCGACGACCGGTGTCGAAGGGGCAGTCCACTGGGGCATCGGGGAAGGTACTCCTTTGCTGGTGGCGATAGGTTCTCTGCACAGGTGCAGAAGAGAGTGACCTGTCTATTCTAGCCGCACGAAGCGCCGCCGGTCTGTAGTGTGGGGTGCACCGAGACCCGAAAGCCCACCTTTCCGGCCACCGCGCCAGAGAAGTGAGCGAATTCCCGCGGTTCACAGTATGAGGGATGAGCATCCCAGAATGGAGAAGACAATGGCTGACGCTGACAAGAAGTGGTTCTACGATCCCTCTACCGGTGAGGTATCACAGGGCAAGGTTTCCGGTTGGGAAAACCGCATGGGCCCCTATGACTCCCGTGAGGAAGCCGAGCACGCCATCGAGATTGCCAATGCCCGCACGGCCGCGGCCGATGCCGAGGACGCAGCCGAAGACGACTACTAAAGCAGCGCTTTTGAGCAGCATCTGCTGACAAAGAACTGACCTCGCTGAATCCCATCCACCGAGTGCCTCGCACACTGGGTGATAAGGGAAACAGTGGGGTCAGTGTCGTTCTACACCGCTCGAGTAGGCAGAGTTATTTATCCAGCTTCTTACGCAGCGGCTTGAAGGCTGACTTAATCGCCTTGAAGCTCTCTGCGTAAGCGTCGAGTGCTTCCAAGCCGATGGCACGCTCACGCTGGTAGAGCAGGCCATAGCCAAAGGTGTCTTCGCCCCGGCGACGTGCCGTTTCTGCCAGTTCAATGAGCTTGTCTCGGGACGTGACCGAATCCTGGAAGTCACCCAAGACCGACTGCATATTCTTGCAGGCCTTGTAAAGGTTCTTGGTCTTGAGGTTAGTGGCAGAGCCCGCAGCCTCAGCAGCATAGCGCAGCTTCTTGGCAGCCTTACGCATGTCGTGGAAGTACTCCTCGCGCTCATGCAAGGTCAACTCGGTGTTATCCCAGTTCTTAACCGCCTTCTTGTGGCGCTTCACCAGCTTGTCGTACGCCTGGTTGAGGTGCAGCGCCATAACGGTATCGAGGTCATGGTGCTCCGCATCCTCGCTCTTAGCATGCTTCGGCTTGGATTCCTTCGGCTGTTCCTGCTTCTCTGGAGATTCAATCTCTTCTGCCGATTCGGATGCTGCAGACTCCGCATCGGAATCAGTTGCATCGCCCTCGAACTCGGTGTCCTCACCCGCGACTGGTGGGTTGGCCAGGAAAGCATCGAGAGCATCGAGGAGGTCAAGGTACTGGTCGGAATCGAGAGCGGCAATGACGCGACGATGAGCTCGGCGGTAGTCGCGGCCCATGTCATGCGCGATGTGCTCACGGGTTGCCTCATCCAGCACATCCGAATCTTCAGATGCGAGGAGGTTCTGCCACCGTTCTTCGACAACCTCAGCATCGCGGGCAACGCCCAACATACTGGCCAGTTGCTTGAGATCCGACTCCAACCGTTCGATCTCCGGACCGACAACAATTCCGTGGAACGTTTGGAGGTGGCTGCGAAGCTCACGGGTAGCAACGCGCATCTGGTGAACGGAATCCCACTCGTCGCGGCGAACGCGTGGGTCGTACTCCACGAGCTTGTCGCGGTTAGCCTTGAGCGCGTTTACAACAGCAGCAGCGGGGGAGTCCGGGTCAAGATTCGGCACTGCAAGAGCCGGCGGCAACGCAACATTGTTGATGGAGTCACCCAAGGCTGACTTTAGCTTCGACGGTGAAGACGACACGCGAGCCCCAGAGCTAATGAGGAGCGAAGTGGCGTGACGAAGGAGTGAGCCGCCCTTCTTGGTGGCAGGAAGTTCTCCCGCGAGTTCAACTTCCCATTCGCGCCATGCACACTGCGTGCCGCCGGGAAGGAAGGAGAAAGCGGTGACGTGGTCATCGCAGAACTCCGCGACAGGCTGGTCAGTGTCGTCGACCAACAACAACTCGGTGCGGTTGTTGTCGACCTGTGCGATGGGGGCCAGAGGATGATTGCGGATTACAGAGCGAACTTCGTGGATGAGTTCTGCCGGAACCTCGTAGCGGCCGTCAACCGGCTCGCCCAACTCGGCACGAATCTCAGTGCGTCCCGCATCGCCTGGAATCTTGATGTGCCAGCCATCATCATTGCCGCCTGTACGACGACGCAACGTGATTTTCGCATGGGTAAGGCGAAGATCCTCGGTGTCATAGTAAATCGCGGACATCGAGTGATGACGGGTTTCTGCGACTCGTGCGACCTCTTCGAGCTGGGTGAGATCAGGTACCGGGGTGGATTCGTCCACGGCGAACTTGGCTTCGACTTCTAAGAACGTCTTCGGAGACATACACACACCTTCGTCGGGAGGAGGGATAGTTCATTTTCGGGCGGAAAATGCCCTGTCTTATGTATCTAGTTTACCTGGGTACGGGACCCATTTGTGCGTCCTTCTATTTGCTTAGCGTGTTAACTGTCGGCGTCCTTTCACCCCTGCAGAATCGCCGCTGAGGCGAGATTTTTCGGCCGCAGATGCCCCTGCGGAGACGCCGGCATGGCTTCCCATGGCCAGAGATATCGTCCGTGCGCGTGGAAAGTAGCGGTCACGGATTGCCTCTGCATCGAGTCTTCGCTGATCCAGAGCATGAAGTGCGCGACGCGATTGAGCTAGTGCGTTTTGAGCACCCTGCTGTGTTGACGGTCCTGAGTCAGTGTCGTCAGCGTCCTGAGGCGTAAAAGACTTATTAGCTTCATCGAGGAGTTCTCCAATGCGAGAAGCGTAGGACAAGATAAAGCTGCGGCGGTAGGAAGCGAGGTTGCCTAGCTGCTGCGCAGTCTCGGCGTGTTCGCCGTGGCGCATATGCCAATCGCACTGCCGTTGAAGAGATGTGAAGAGATCGATGACATGGTCGAGGTCATCTTCAGCGCCGAAAATAGTGATAATTCCCTTAGGATGAAGTTGTAGCGCGGAGCAGCCATTTCTGTCCGCGATGACGCTGAGCAACGTCGATTGATGGTTGATATATGGCGCGCTGATGTGGATTCGTTTGGAGACGAATTTTATAGGGGAATCGCTACACAGTCCGTCGAGGCGATGCTGTTGCTGAAGGCTTTGAGCTTTGGCAATGAGCGCACTGGCTTCTTCCTCGTACGGAGTCGACTCTGCCTTCTTGAGAAGATTGATGATTTTGGTTCGAATCTTTTCTTCCTTGCTGTTGCGTAAAGGACTGGAATTGGTCTTCTCTGCGAGAACATCGACGTCACGCAGCCAAGGAAGTCTCGTTACCTCTTCAACGAGAGTCTCCACCTCTTGAGTAGTCATACTCATGGATGTTGGTGGTTCGAGGGTGAGCCATTCTTTGCGGAGTACCGTAGACGTAATGTGGGCCGGTATACGGCCAGCGGCACGGTAGATAATGGGGTAGCAGTAGCTGCCAAGCACGTGGAGAAGGTCTTTGGGAGACCAGCCATGTTGAGCCGCGCTAATGACGAGCTCAATACCTCTGTCACTGAGAGCTGAGTAGTAAGCGTTCATGATTGTCCTTTTCTGTTTGGTACATGTGTTCGGTGTGTGATGCTATTCAAGCATGCTGCCTGGAGAAGGGGCTGTAAATTAGAAATTCCTTGCCCCCGAGTTACTCTTGCGAACAGGAAGAACGTTTGGCGGTGCGGGGGCAATCCTGGCGACTTTCAGCTTGGGCGCGGCGCCCGCCGGTAGGGTTTAAAGCATGAACAGCCAACACGAATTCGTCCTCCGCACGGTTGAAGAACGCGATATCCGCTTTATTCGTCTGTGGTTTACTGACATCCTGGGCGCCTTGAAATCCGTGGTGATGAGCCCCTCGGAACTGGAATCTGCGTTTGAGGAAGGCGTTGGCTTCGACGGCTCATCGGTCGAGGGATTCTCGCGCATCTCTGAAGCAGACACCATCGCGATGCCGGACCCATCGACATTTCAGATCATGCCCTTCGATAAAGACGAGCCGGAGCTATTGTCGGCGCGCATGTTCTGCGATATTGCCCAGCCTGATGGCCAGCCCTCGATGGTGGATCCACGCCATATTCTGCGCCGGCAAGTTACCGAGGCCGCCAACGAGGGCTTTACCTGTATGGCCTCGCCGGAAGTAGAGTTTTATCTTCTCGAGGATGCCCGCGATATCAATAACCTCGTTGCGACGGACAACGGCGGGTACTTTGACCAGGCCACTCATGACAACGCGCCCAGTTTCCGTCGTCGCTCCATGTATGCATTGGAGTCCATGGGGATCGCTACGGAATTTAGTCACCACGAAACCTCCCCAGGGCAGCAGGAAATTGACCTCCGTCATGCGGATGTGCTGACGATGGCAGACCACATTATGACCTTCCGATACGTCATCAAGGAGGTAGCCTCTCAGCAAGGCGTGCATGCCACCTTTATGCCCAAGCCTTTCGAGCACCGTTCGGGCTCCGGTATGCACACGCACTTGAGCCTCTTTGAGGGTGACTCGAATGCCTTCCACGATCCGGATGACGAAATTTCTCTGTCGGAAACGGCAAAGCAATTTATTGCTGGAATTCTCGAGCATGCCGTCGAGATGACCGCAATCACCAACCAGTGGACAAACTCCTACAAGCGCCTCATGTTCGGTAGCGAAGCTCCGGGGTCGGTGACCTGGGGAGTATCCAACAGGTCTGCACTCGTGCGTGTGCCCACGTACCGCCTGTCCAAGGAAATGTCGCGCCGGGTAGAAATTCGTTCGCTGGATTCGGCAATGAACCCCTACTTGGGCTACGCGGTGCTGCTCGCCGCAGGTCTTCGAGGAATTAAGGAAGGATACGAGCTTGGAGATCCAGCAGAAGACGATGTCCACCAGCTGACGCGACGGGAACGCCTCGCAATGGGCTACAAGGATTTGCCTACGAGCTTGGATCAGGCGCTTCGTGAATTTGAGCGCTCTGAGTTTATGGCGGAAGTCTTGGGAGAGCATGTCTTTGAGTACTTCCTGCGCGCTAAGTGGGATGAATGGCACGAATACCAGCAGCAGATTACGGCCTTTGAACTGCGCCACAACCTGAACTTCTAGGAGAAGCATGCGTCCTGCATCTGTACCGTCACCGGCAACTCTCGGGCTGACGAGGCCAACTGCTGCCGAAGACCTTGCTCAATTAGGGTGGGACAACGCCGAGTCACTCGATGTGCTGTGGACTTTGGCTGCGGCAGGCGATCCTGACATGGCGCTCAATACCCTCATGCGGGTTGTTGACGGAGCACCCGAGGTCATTACCGCGATGCAGGAAGACGAGACTTTCCGCGTGCGTCTTATTGCACTACTCGGTGGTTCTTCAGCCTTTGGTGACCATCTTGCAGCGCACCCAGAAGCATGGAAAGAACTGCAGCGAGCGCTGCCGACGCCTACCGAGATGCTTCATACCCTTCTCACAACGGTGGGAGCAGAACCCGCAACCTTTGCTCAAGAGCCAGAGCGCCCCGATTCCGCGAGTAAAGATCTGACAACCCCCGGAACCTACCGCGCCACACCAGGAGACCATAAGGCGCAACTCAAAACCGTGTACCGCACTCTGATGATGCGCATCGCCGCGCACGACCTTGCTGGTACCTTTCACTCGCGAAAGGGACAGTCGCGACCGCAACCTCGCGTCGGTTTCCGCGAGGTGACGCGGCTTACGACAGCTCTGGCAGACGCCGCATTGACGGCCGCTCTAGCCGGCGCAGTTCGCGTTGTCTATGGTGATCAACCGCTTGATGCGCAATTGGCCGTCCTGGCAATGGGCAAGTGTGGAGCAGGGGAGCTTAACTACATCTCAGACGTTGACGTCATCTTCGTTGGTTCGGACGCCTCGCCTCGAGTAACGCGCTTGGCTTCAGAGTTCAATCGCATCGGCTCGGCCTGCTTCTTTGAGGTCGACGCGAACCTGCGACCAGAGGGAAAATCTGGCGCACTAGTACGAACCTTGGATTCGCACGTTGCGTATTACAAGCGGTGGGCAGAAACGTGGGAGTTCCAGGCACAGCTCAAGGCACGTCCACAGACCGGGTATCTCCCGCTCGGGGAAGACTACCTCGACGCAATCGGACCCATGGTCTGGACGGCATCCCAGCGTGAGTCCTTTGTAGAGGATGTTCAAGCCATGCGTCGTCGCGTCCTCGAGAATGTACCGGAGGACATGCGCCATCGCGAGCTCAAACTCGGCGAAGGCGGCTTGCGCGATGTTGAGTTCGCAGTGCAATTGCTTCAGTTGGTGCATGGGCGCTCTGATGAAACGCTTCGCTCGCTGGCCACCGTCGATGCGCTCGCAGCTCTTGTGCGTGCGGGCTACGTGGGGCGAGAAGACGGCACACAGCTCATTGAAGCTTATGAGTTTTTGAGGTTGCTAGAGCACCGTCTACAACTGGAGCGATTCCGCCGCACGCACACAATGCCGGCAAATGATGATGCCGCTGCACTTAAGTGGCTTGCTATTAACGCAGGTTTTCACTCCCACGGCCAGCAATCAGCCGCGGACAGAATGAATGAGCATCTGCGAAAAATCCGCTTGCTCATTTCAGAACTGCACTCGCGCCTGTTCTATCGCCCACTTCTCAACTCTGTGGCGTCGATGTCGGCAGACGAGCTCAAACTTTCCCGAGAAGCCGCGCTTTTGCAGCTCGCAGCTTTGGGATACCGGCACCCAGATCGCGCCTTCGAGCATCTCACATCCTTGGCGGCAGGCAGCTCACGCAAGGCCCGTATCCAGGCCATCTTGCTGCCCACACTGATGGAATGGCTCTCCGCTACTGCAGACCCCGACATGGGGCTGTTGAACTACCGCAAACTATCGGAAGCAGCCTATGACCGTAACTGGTTCCTGCGCATGTTGCGTGATGAAGGTGTCGTAGGACAACGCCTCATGAAGATTCTGGGCACCTCGCCGTTCACATCGGAGCTCATCATCAAAGCGCCAGATGTGGTCAAGCAGCTTTCTGATGGAGCAGCCGGGCCGAAGCTACTGGAGACTAAGCCGGAGCAGGTGTCGAAGGCACTCATCAATTCGAGCAAGCGTCATGCCAATCCGGATAAGGCTGTGGCCGTCGCGAGGTCGCTGCGCCGCGTGGAACTTGCCCGTATTGCGTCAGCAGACCTTCTCGGATTCCTACCGGTCCAGCAGGTGTGTCACGAGCTTTCCACGATCTGGAATGCCGTCCTTGAAGCTGCACTGAGGGCTGAAGTCCGCGCGTGGCGGATAGACAACGAGGATGCGGAACCTCCTGCACGTATCGCGGTCATCGGCATGGGGCGTCTAGGCGGAATGGAGCTAGGCTTTGGCTCGGACGCTGACGTCATCGTCGTTGCTGAGCCCACTGAAAGCAAGGAGGAATCAGAGGCCATGGCGTGGGCCATTGGCATCATCGACAAGCTGCGTCGTCGCCTTGCCAAACCCTCTGGAGACCCGCCACTTGAGGTCGATTTGGGCCTGCGGCCTGAAGGAAGGTCAGGTGTCGTAGCACGCTCGATTGAATCTTATGAGCGCTACTACTCGCGATGGGGCGAATCCTGGGAAATGCAAGCCCTGTTGCGCGCCGCCTTTGTTGCCGGCGATGAGGCAGTAGGAGAGCGGTTTATGGCCATGATCGATACGTTCCGCTACCCAGACAAAGGAGCGAGCGAGAAGACGCTTCGTGATATTCGTCGTATGAAGGCACGCGTAGATAATGAGCGCCTGCCGCGCGGTGCTGACCGCAATACCCACACCAAGCTGGGGCGAGGTGGTCTGACCGATATCGAGTGGACCGTACAGCTGCTGCAAATGATGCATGCACACGAGGTACCGGAGTTACATGATCCTTCCACGCTCCGCGTGCTGGATGCGCTGGAGGAACATGAGGTTATTCCGGCACAGCAGGTCCAGGAGCTGCGTGAAGCCTGGTTATTGGCCACCGATGCCCGAAATGCTTTAGTCCTTGTTCGCGGCAAACGCGTGGACCAATTACCGGCACCAGGACCGCAGTTGGCGCAGGTCGCTGGCGCTGCGGGATGGGCGCCAGAGAATAACCAAGATTTCCTCGAGCACTATCTCAAAGTCACACGCCATGCCCGCAAAGTGGTGGATGAGGTGTTCTGGGGAGAAGCGGAGTCCTTTGAACATGACTAAACCGATTCCCTAAAAATCTATATCCTTAGCACTAGGAAAAGATTTTCCCACTGCTCACATCCTGAAGACCCACAAAAGCACAAACAACAGACCACACTCAATCCACAGAGAAGGAACACCACACCATGAGCCTTAACCTTTCCCTCGATCTGAACGATGCCACCCTCGCTGACCTTGAAGCATTTCTCGCCGCAGCGCGGGCTGCCGATAGTGATCCGCACGCAGCGCTGAGTGTGGATGGAACGGTGATGCGGGTGGACGTCGATAAGCCACGCGTGCGCCCAGTCGAACCGCAGAAGGACGCACAGCAGCGCTCACACTTTGACCGTCCCGTTGCCGAAAACACCATCCGTTCCATCATTGATGCCCTTTCCGAGCGCCTCGACCGTCCGTACCCGCCGCGTGGCAGCTCCTTTGGCACGTTTGACCCCGACACGGATTAAGCCGTGCGGATGAGAGCGAACTAGACTGATGGGCGTGAAGTCCAAGCAAATTATCGCCGTGTGGATCGCGGTGGTGCTGGCGGTTGTCGCTGTTGTCGTCACTGGTTGGTGGGTGACAGAGCGTCAGCAGGTATCCGAAGGTGCTCTCACCGTCAAGGACGTCGTCGATGGCGGAGTGCCCCAGGACCAATCGCTTAACGCGTACGTGGATCCAGCGGAGCAAGACCGCATCGTGGCGTTGGCAGAAGCGCTCGGCATCCCCGCGGAATCCGTGCCGCGCGGAATCCTCTCGGTGTCCTCAGATGTGTATCGCTCCCGTCAGATTCTCAAAGCTGAGCTGGATAAAGCCGTGGCGAACGACAAGATCACCAAGGAGGATGCCGCGGGCACACTCGCCGCTTTCGACGCCGGCCTGGTGACCCCGGCCATGGGGCCTATCGTCGCCGAATCCAACCCGGCGCATTAAACCCCCAGCTTCTGGCAGGTAGTCGGCAGAAACCCAGCACGCTCTTGGCAGGAGGACGCCTTATTCTCAAACGCACAGATAACGAAACGATAAAGGTTGGTGCGTTGACGTGGAGAAACGGCGACAACTGCGAGAGTTCCTGCGAACCGTGTGCGGCGTAAGCCTCGCTATCCTCGTTCCCATCGGCGGGGGATTGGGAATGTTCGCGGTGGCGAATGGGGTGCCCTTGGAGGCGTCGATAAGCGCGCTGCCCGCAGGCTAACCCACCTGCACGATGGTGGCGCGTGGGCCAGAGTCCTTTCCACGCAAGAAATGGGTCACGATGACGCCCACGATTCCTATGCACCACACGCCCAGCACTGCGAACGCAGCAAGCTTGAAATCCGTCATGGGGTAGTCCGGGCCGTGACCCAGGTGGTCGAG
The DNA here is from genome assembly GCF_030232655.1 of Corynebacterium sp. MSK218. Taxonomy (NCBI): domain Bacteria; kingdom Bacillati; phylum Actinomycetota; class Actinomycetes; order Mycobacteriales; family Corynebacteriaceae; genus Corynebacterium; species Corynebacterium sp. MSK218. The sequence goes on along the minus strand of NZ_JASPGN010000004.1, from coordinate 161,506 downwards.
CGCCACGCCAAACAGTTGCGCGCCGAGCATGGAGGAGATGAACCCGCCCATATTCCCCAGGCCAGTCGCGGTGGCCACCACGGTGCGGTCAAGGTTTTCCCGCACGATATCGAAACCATAGTTCGCCACGGGCGTGCACAACGACACCAGGCTGATGAGGATAAACAAGGACAAGTAGCTGCCGCCCGCTAGGAAGAAGACAATCCAAACAGTGATATTAACCGCGACGAAACCAAGCGTGAGCCACGGGCGATAGCCACTGGCACGGGAGGAAATCTTGCCGTGGAGAGGTCCAACGAGGACCATGCACACACTAAACCAGGTGAGTACCCAGCCAGCCTCCGTTTTGGAAAAGCCCAGACCCGCGGTCATCATCGGCATCCCCCACAGCATGACGAAAACATTGGTGGCAGCGAGTCCCACCCAGTGGATAAAGAAAGCCTGCCAGGCCACCGGGGAACGCAGCACCGAGGCCAGCAGCGAGCCCAAGCGGCGCGGCTGAGCATTGGGGCGCTCCTTCGGGGCAGAAACAATCCCCAGTGTTTCGGGCGAATCTGCCACCGCCACCGCGGCGGCCACAGCGATGAGGATGCCCACCGCGCCCAAGGTGACGAAGGCTGTAGTCCACCCGGCCCACCCCAGCACCAGGGAGAACGGGATGGCAGACATGAACTGGCCCAGCTGACCCAGCGATGAGGTCACCTGCGTGAACATGGGAGTGCGGTGCAGTGGAAACCAATAAGGGAGGATACGCATCACCGAAAGGAAGGCAGTGGCATCGCCTAAGCCGATTAAAATGCGCGCGGCGATGGCAACCCAATAGTTGGCGGTAAAACCCAACACCACTTGGCCGATGCCCATAATGACGGAGCCGATGACGAGCAAGCGCCGAGGCCCAAACTTATCAATGAGCAACCCAGTAGGAATCTGCGCGAGAGCATAAACGCCCAGCTGAACCGAGGTAAATACCGCAATCCGGGAGGCGTCCACCTCAAAGCGGTCAATAGCTTCCAACCCGGCCACGCCGAAGGAGGTACGGCCAGTCATCGCCACGATGTACACCAGCATCGCGGCAACCCACACAGACAGGGCTTTAGTGGTGATGACTTCGCGAGGATGAGGAGCCGACATGGCTGATACTTTACGCCCAACCCACTAAGATGCAGGGGGTGAAGTACATTTCGACCCGAGACACCGACCGGCAGCCGGCTTCCTTTACGGACATCCTCTTGGGAGGCCTGGCTCCTGACGGAGGCCTGTACCTGCCGGAATCCTACCCGCGCATCGACGATGCCACTCTGACCGCGTGGCGCCAGACGCTCGCGGAAGGCGGGTACACAGCGCTGGCTGCGGAGGTACTGAAGCTCTTCGTGGATGATATTCCGGAAGAGGATCTCGAGGCTATCGCACAGCGCGCTTACACCTTCCCGAAGTTCGCCAACGAGGAGATCGTCCCGGTCAGCGAGCTGGGAGAGGGCTTGTACATTGGCCACCTTTCTGAGGGGCCCACCGCTGCGTTCAAGGATATGGCGATGCAGATGCTCGGCGAGCTCTTCGAGTACGAGCTGGTGCGCCGTGGCGAAACCCTCAATATTCTGGGCGCTACCTCGGGCGATACGGGTTCTTCTGCGGAGTACGCCATGCGCGGGCGTCAGGGCATCCGCGTGTTCATGCTGACCCCTGCCGGGCGGATGACCCCGTTCCAGCAAGCTCAGATGTTCGGTCTGGATGACCCCAACATCTTCAACATCGCCCTCGATGGTGTCTTCGATGATTGCCAGGACGTGGTTAAGGCTGTGTCTGCTGACGCAAACTTCAAGGTTCAGTACCGCATCGGCGCGGTGAATTCCATCAACTGGGCTCGCCTCATGGCGCAGATTGTCTACTACATCAACTGCTACCTCAAAGTCACCGCGGAAAACACCGAGAAAGTCTCCTTCAGTGTCCCGACCGGTAACTTCGGTGATATTTGTGCCGGGCACATTGCCCGCCAGATGGGTCTGCCGATTGACCGTCTCATCGTGGCCACGAATGAGAACGACGTCTTGGATGAATTCTTCCGCACGGGTAATTACCGTCCGCGCTCCTCGGCGCAGACGCACAAGACCTCCTCGCCGTCGATGGACATTTCCCGTGCCTCCAACTTTGAGCGTTTCGTCTTCGATCTGCTGGGCCGCGATGCCGCGCAGGTGGACGAGCTTTTCGGTGCCAAGGTGAAGGAAGGCGGGTTTAGCGTCGACAAGCGCGTACTCGACGCTGCCCACGCGGACTATGGATTCCTGTCTGGTGCCTCGACGCACGCAGACCGTCTTGCCACCATCAAGGACGTGCACGAGAAGTACGATGTCCTCGTCGACCCGCACACCGCGGACGGCATCAAGGTGGCCCGCACGGTCAAGGAAGAATACGGAGTGGAAAGCCCCATTGTGTGTCTTGAGACGGCCCTGCCGGTGAAGTTCTCCGAGACCATCGTGGAGGCCATCGGTGAAGAACCGGTGGTTCCTGAGCGCTTCCAAGGCATCCTCGACGCTGAGCGCCACGTCAAGGATCTGCCGAATGATGCGGCAGCGGTGAAGGATTACATTATGGCGTCGATTAGCACAACGGAGGTCTAAACCATGGCACAGGAACAGTTCTCAGGACCGGAATACTACACGGAGTTTGATCCAGAGAAGTTCATCCGTGACATGAAGCAGGTTGCGGAGATGGAAAAAGAAAAGGCCAAGAACACGGAAGAGGCTAGCCCAGAGAAGGATGGCTAGGCGCATCCTCCCCGGCGTCCTGTGCGCCGTGGGGCTAGCTACGGCCTCCTGCGTCTCTGTGGAGGAACCCCTCTCTGCGGCAGGCAGCGCGCCGTATTCGACCGTGGTGGCCGCACCACCGCGGGCAACAACGCCGGAATCATCTCCGGTGCCGCCAGGTGCCGCCTTGGACGTCAGCTCCGGTGAGCCCGTTCCAGGTGAGAATTTCGACTTCAACCTGTGCACGGTGGCCTGGAGCTTTGTGTTTGGCGGCGAACGCACGATCGCCGTCACCGCCTCCCATTGCGGTGAGCCTGGCGATACCGTGTGGGCCGGCAACGCCGAAGGGGAATTCACATACCCGGCTGAGCCTGTGGGCACCATCATCTATTCCGATCTGTCGGCGCCGGAAACGCACGAGCTCGACTTCGCGTTGGTGGAGATTACCCGCGACATTGACTTCTACGCACCGCAGGACATGCCCACCTCCGTCGCCGCGGCAGGGGAGAGCACCTTGCCTGACCAGGTGTGCAAGCTGGGGCGCATCACAGGAGAGACGTGTGGGCAGCTCACGCACCGCGAAGGTCCAGGCAAGCTCACGTATGGGGAACGCACGGTGGATACGATGTCCGCGCGGGCGCAGGCCTGCTCAGCCCGCGGCGACTCTGGCGCGCCGGTGTATGGCGCACCGGGAACCCCGCAGGAAGGGGTCATCGTGGGCGTGCTTTCTGGGACGACGGATGCGGCTATCGACGGCGCCGAGTGCGCGCCCGATGCCGGCGCGGAAATGTCCTTTACTGTGGCCGCCGATATTGAAGCTCTCCTCCCGGGAATTCTGGAAGCCCTCTAAACCAGTAGGATAAAAGCCATGCCCACTCCTGAGTATATTCTGTCCTTGCGTGAGAAAATTGGTCACGACCAGCTCTTCCTTCCCAGCGTGACCGCGATTATTGTGCGGGCGGTTCCTACCGGTTCTGCGATATGGGAGCTGCCTTCAGTGCTGCTGGCCCAGCGAGCCGATAATGGCATGTGGGCTCCCGTCTCCGGTATCTGTGAGCCGGGTGAGGAGGTCACGGCGACTGCACTGCGTGAGGTCAAGGAGGAAGTGGGCCTCGATGGTCGCATCGAAGCGCTCCTCGGCGTGGGCCAGGTGGGCCCAGTAGTCTGCCCCAATGGGGATAAGTGTCTCTACATGGATACCGCCATCCGGGTCTCCGTGCCGGATGATGCGGAGCCGGTTATCTCCGACGAAGAGAACCTGGCCGCCCAGTGGTTCTCCGTGGCGCAGATGCCGACGTCCGTCAGCGCCCGCCACCGCATGATCATCGGGGATGCCGTGGCGCAGATGAAGCACCCGCAGGGCTTCCGTCCTCGCATGGGCTACGTCAAGCGCAACCAGTAAGCCAGCTCTTTCGGCTCCGTCACCACAATCACCTCGCCGTCGGCGATGGAGTCCTCTAGTTCTTCTCGGCTAATCCACGGGCTGTGCTTATCGACGCCCACCACGACCCGCTGTTCCACCGTCATCAGCAGCTGTCCATGACAGGAAAGCGCGAAGAACAGGGCGGTATCACTAAGCCCATAGCTCCATGCCGTGGCATACACATCCCGCGCACCTGGACCCAGGTAGGAGGTTTCGAGCAGCAGATTGCCGCGGCGCAGATAGATGCCTTCCCTGGGTAAGCCTGCAAGCAGGTTGCGCACCGCATCAACGTTGGCGCGGTCGAGGGCAATAAAGGTCAGTGGTAGCGGCATGGCGAAGCTGGGAGAAGGATTGATTCCTTGGCGGAAGCATAAAGTAGTAGCACAAACTAATGAAATCCCTTGAGGTGTGGGTGTGGTGCTCTTTAGGGTAAAACCATGATGTCACACACACTCAAGAAAGCGACCATTGCAACTTCACTCGCAGCACTGACCTGCGGCGCCCTCGGCACCGGCGTTGCTGGTGCTGCGGAACCGACCTCCGCTAACCCTTTCGCCTCCAGCTCCAGCCAGATCGAAGAGCTGAGCTCTAAGCTGTTTGGCAACAAGGGCGGCAACAATGACGGCGGCAAGGATGATGAGAAGGGCTCCGGCCTCATCGAGAAGTATGAGGAGGTCGACGGCTTCAAGGACAAGCTTCCTGCCGATGAAGCGAAGAAGGCGATTGTCGGCACTTTCAAGGCCAAGAAGAACGATGCCGTATCTGTCACCTTCAACGAGGACGGCACCCTGTCCTACAACGATGGCTGCAACCACGGTTCTGGCACCTACCACTTCGACGGGGCTGATGCGATTGTCATTGACAATCTCACTGAGACCAGGATGGCATGCGATAAGCCGGTGATGGCTGATGCCCAGGATTTCAAGTCGATTCTAGAGATTAAGCCTGCAGTCTTCCCTATCGACGATTCCACCTATGCCTTGGGCGCCCAGGGTATTGTCATTCAGTTCGTCAAGTCTGAAGACAAGTAAAATCTTGCCGGTGCGTGTCAAAGCTGTGAGACAAATGGTTTCCTTGGGGAAAGTATAAAGTTGTAGTACAAACCCATGAAAAGCCTTGTGTTTGTAGCGTGATGCTTTTTAGGGTGAAACCATGTTGACGCACACATTCAAGAAAGCGACCATTGCAACCGCGTTCGCAGCACTGACCTGCAGCGCCTTTGGCACCGGCGTTGCTGGTGCTGTGGAATCTGCCCCCACCAACCCCTTCGCCTCCGGCTCCAGCCAGTTCGCACAGCTGAGCTCCAAGATCTTTGGCGGCCAAGATGATGAGAAGGGCTCCGGCGTTGTCGAAAAGATCGATGACGTCGAGGGCCTGAAGGCACCACTCTCTGCCGATGAGGCCAACAAGGTTCTCCTTGACGGCCCGTTTGAAGCCAAGAAGAACAAGAACATCACCATCGGCTTCCAAGAAGACGGCACCGTTGCCGTTGATGACGGCTGCAACGGCGGCAGCGGCACCTACGCGGTCGACGAAAAGAACGGCACCGTGGAATTGAAGGACGTGATGACCACGAAAAAGGGCTGCGAAAAGTCCGTGATGGAGGATGCTAAGGCATTCACCGATCTTGTCTACGCCAAGCCACACGTCTACGCCATCGACGATTCGACCATTGCCTTCGTCACCCAGGGACACGTCATTCAGTTCGTCAAAGCTGCGGAGTAAATAAAGTAAACAAACTGCGCTGCACGGTGGCTAGCCCGCAACGGGCTGGCCACTTTCTTTTGTGCGTTCAGCAATTCGGCGGCCCTCGATTGCCCAGCTGACAAAGCGGCTGGAACAGGCTGTCCAGTGAACAATGAGCAAGATAGGCAGGCTCAGGGAGATGAGATCTAAAAGCTCAGAGCCGTTGACGAGAGCGACTTGGTGGCCTCCCATGCTCACCGTTCCCGGCGGGAAGGTGCATGCCCACCAGGCCGGTGTGTACTCCGCCCACCGTACGACGTTGGGGTAGAACTTCGCCATTGCCCACAGAGCAAGGGGGATAGCGATAATCATCGCGGTGAGACCGTAGTACACGGAGAACTTACCTGGGTAGAGGATCTGCATCGCAGTGGTGGACTGTCCCACCACACCCAGCGGCACCCAGGCGGTGGCGGAGTTCGGGCCACTGAGATCCACTTTGCTGTGCCACGCGGCCCAGTACACACGGATGAACGTTGGGACGGCCGTGAGAATCGACATGGCGAAAAAGCCCGTGCCCAACAAGTGATAGAACTGGCCGTAATCGCGGGCACAGAACCCGGCGACAGAGGAGGAAATCATGGGTCCCACCAGCGGCAATCCCCAGGTAAACCGTGGCTGGCCGTCGAAGCGGGTGAGCTGAATAGCCCACGTGACAACGGTGACGGGAGCACCGATCCAGAAACCCACGAGCCGGAACGCTGGAATACCCGTTAGACCCGACAGTGCCGCGCCGAGCGCCAAGATTCCAATAAAGTACATCGACCATTCCGCCATTGTTGTGCGCGCAAAGCTGGGCTGGCGGTAGCGCGCAAAACCGATGGTGAGAACCAAGAAGATGACACAGGCAATGCCAGCAAACACGGCGGAGCCAATCATCAAACCGTTTTCGACAAGGAGGCGGGATACGATCGAGGTACCCATGAGACTGCCTCCCCAAGCGGGGCCAGGCGGCGGCAATTGGCGGAATCTATCAGACACAGATGGCATGGTAGCTGTATTCCCCGCCTACTGTCCTATTGATGTGCTGAACTTTGCGGAACCGGGCTCCTGTGGGGTGGGTAACCTGCCCATTTGTGCCTGCTAGCTTCAAGGATCGGGCTCGCGGCATCACGGAAGCTCGGGGTTGTTATGGGTTTGAATCAGGTCCTTCAGGTACATCCGTGCGACGAGCTTGTATAGCCGGCATGTACCACGTTACAGCGGCTGCCAGGATAGCCACTGCGGAAGCGCTCCATGTGAGAAACTCATCAGGGGTAAACCACCACGCGGATACGGCGAGTGCACCGAGCACGAGCCATAAAGCGGGGATAAGGGGGCTAGGGTTTTCCACCCATGGTTCTTGGGGGAACCGGCTACGCGCTTCGGCACGGATGCGCCGGGGAGTCTTTCGGGAAAGCGTCCAAACGCAGCCCACAACAAACACCAGCCCTGCGCCAGCGATGAGTAGGTCTCCCTTCACTCCGCCGAACATGAAAACGCCGACGGCGAACGCTAACGCCACGCGTTCCGACAGAGTAGGGGGGAACTTTTGGGCCGGATCTACGTCGGGGTAGATGCTCCTGAAGATATCGGTGTGGGGGTGGCTGTGCATGCTGTTTCCTCCGGTTTAGTTGATATGTTGACAAACCTGTTAATTTAGGGCAGGCTGACCTTACCAAGGCAAGCCTAGCCTATAATTAGTCCTGGATGAAACAAGGTTCTCAACATGATTCGCAATCTCTGGCGCTCAGCATGCGGTGTGATGATCGCAGCTCCCCTTGCTCTCGGCGCCGTTCCATTTTTGAACAGCGCCCCGGTAGCTCACGCAGAGACTTCCTGTACGTGGAACTGGGGGATCAAGCAATCCTTCCGAAGCTACATCAAAGGCAATATCGCCCGCGGCGGCTGGGGAGCCAGCGGTATCGGCTTTAGCGGTGATGAAAAAGGCAACGGTGCTTTTGTGTTCCAAGCCAGCGCGCCCACGTCCTCTGGCGGTACAGTCACCATCCCGTTCCAAGGCACGCTGAACTTCACAGGACATGACGGGGTTCTCGACATGACAATGTCGGACTTCAAGGTCATTGCTTCCGGTGACCAAGCAAAAGTGACGGTTGACTACGTTTCTTATGAACTGAACCGAAGCAACTACACCCGCGGGGCCCAGATTAAGGGCGACGATGAGGTCATCGCCACCATTAATCTGCAGGAGCCTGTCAAGGACAACGGCTCGGCAGTGAACCTGACGGGAACCACGTCTCTTAGCGCCGGGGGAGTCAAGCTCTTCACGGGCTTCTATGAGCAGGGCGAAGAACTCGATCCTTCCTCAGGCACCATCGCGTTGGATGGATCCTGCTCTGGTTCCGGCGGTGCAGCCGACAATGGATCTGGCTCGAAACGGCAGCTGAACTCTATTACCGGCAATTTTACGGGCTTCAACAAGGAAGTCATGGCTATGTTGTCCGAAACCAACGACACCATGAACGGTGTCACCACGTTTATGGGTAATACCCAAGCCTTCTTGGACGAGCTGGACTCATTCAAGAAGCGAGGCGACACCAACTCGGCTGCGGCTCCAGCGGTGTCGGCTAGCGCGCAGTCTGGCAACTCTACCTCCGGTAGCACCAGTACCCCGGGCCGAAGCGCCAACAGCCTTCCAGAAACAGCAGCAGTTGGCAACGGATCCAGCGTGGGAGCGTCGACAGCTGGAGTGCCTAACTCCGGTGCTTCGGGGGCGACGAGCTCGGCGGATTCTTCGTCAGGGGCAGCCTCTGCAGCCAACGAAACCTGCCAAGCCACCGGTGTGACCCAAGCTAGGGCGCAGTGGGGAGTGAAGAAGTCATTCCAGTCCTATATCACCGGCTCCATTGCGCAAGGAAAATGGGATCTCTCGGGAGTCGGATACAGCAATAGTAGATTCCAGTTTTCCGGCAACTCAGGCGCAGTTAAGGACGGCGCGGGTTCCGTGCGCTACGGCGGAAGCATCCAGTTCACCGGCCACCACGGCAAGCTCGACCTCAATATTGCGAATCTAGAAATCTCCTTCAACGGTAAAACCGGAAAACTAATCGGCGACGTGCGCTCCTCCAACATGGAAGGCGAGAAGAAGGACTTCGGACGCACCGCCATCGCCGACTTGAATTTCACGTCTCTGGAAGTGGGGACAGATGCCGTTTCGGGTGAAGCAACAGTATCCCTGACTGACGTTGGCTCCAAGGCATTCGCCGAATTCTATGAACCTGGAACACAACTCGATCCGCTAAGTTTCAACGCCAGCCTGGGCGGAAACGCCGATTGCAACGACGCTGTTGGCGGCAATAGTGGTGGCGGCTCGTCCAGTGCGGGAGACAGTGCCGGCTCCGAGGCGAAGGGCAGTGGCGGCGTCAACTCCGAAGCAGTAGACAACGCGCTGGCCAGTGACTCGTCGCAGGGCTACGAAGATGGTTCAAAGAAATTCCAGATCAAGTCCGCGAACTCCGAGAACGGCACCACCGATGACCTAGTTACCTACCTCCTCCTGTTCATCGCCGGGCTCATTATCGCCGGAGGCTCCACCAGCCGCCTCATTATGAACAACTCCTAGAAAGATCGCCGTGAAACTTCTCCTACGTCTCCTTTTCCCGCTTCTGTGCATCGTGGGATTGACTGCCTGTGGCGTGCAAGGAAGCTATACAGACCAGCTACCGGACCCGCAGGACCTTTCCGACCCGCGCTCCTTCGAAGGCGTTACTGAGGTAAGTGACTTCGCCGATATCGAGCCGGTAAGTACTAAAGTCCAGCCCGCCCTTCCGGTGGAACTTACTGACGCTGATGGTTATGACGTCTCCGTCACGGACGTCTCGCGGATTCTGGCGCTCGATATTTATGGGACCTACACCAAAACGCTGAGTGGATTGGGGCTCGCGGACAATATCGTTGGCCGCACCGTCTCTTCCACTGAACCGAATCTGGCGGATCGTCCTGTCGTGACTGAAGGCGGCCACAATATCAATGTTGAGGCAGTCCTAGAACTTAATCCGACGCTCGTTATCGTGGACCACTCCATTGGGCCCCGTGATGCGATCGATCAGATCCGTGAAGCAGGCGTGACCACTGTGGTCATGGAACCGCAGCGGACCATCGACTCGGTTGACGAAGACATCATTACGCTGGGTGAGACCGTCGGGCTTCCGGACGAGGCCCGCAAGTTATCAGAGCGCTCCATCAAGGAAATTGATGAGTCGAAGGAAGCCATTAAGACCATTGCCCCCGAGGAACCAATGCGTATGGCCTTCCTCTACGCCCGCGGGAACGGTGGCGTGTTCTTCATCATGGGGGAGGGGACCGGCGCCCAAGACCTCATCGAAGGAATAGGGGGAGTCGACCTCGCTGCGGAGAACAACCTTTCTTATGCCGAACCTGCTAACGCAGAAGCGCTGGCCCGCATCAACCCAGAGGTGATCATCATGATGACCGATGGTTTGAAATCCACTGGCGGAGTCGACGGACTACTGGAACGTCCTGGTGTGGCTCAGACCATTGCTGGTCAAAAGCAGCGCATCGTCACCATTCCTGACGGCCAGTCCCTGGCCTTCGGCCCCATGACCGGTCAGACACTGGTCAAACTCGCAAAGGCTGTATATGACCCAGACAATGCATAGCGACGTCTTCACACGACGCCGCACTCAGCGGATATCGGTATTCATATTCTTAGCGGTGCTTGCTGTTCTAGCGGGACTCATCTCGATCGTCCTCGGACAGTACTACATTGCGCTTTCTGATCTGTTCCCGATTCTGGCCTTAGGGCCGGGGCAAGAGTCCCTCACAGCCAGCGTGGTATGGAATATTCGCCTGCCGCGCTTGGTTTTGGGGCTACTCGTAGGTGCTGCTCTAGGCGTTGCCGGCACGTTGATGCAGGCCATCTTTGCCAATCCTCTGGCGGAGCCATCCATCATCGGAGTGACCTCCGGTGCAGGTGTTGGGGCGGCTGTAGCATTCGTCTTCAACCTCACCTTCGTGGGAACTTTCACTGTGCCAGCGCTGGCTTTCTTGAGCGCACTTTTAGTTACTTTCATTATCTACCAACTTGCACGCTATAACGGTCGCGTCACGGTGGTTCACCTGATCCTCACGGGTATCGCCATTAATGCAGTGTGCAATGCAATCATCTCCTTCATGGTGTACCTAGCACCGACCGCCAACCGGGAAGCCATCATTTTTTGGCAGATGGGTTCGTTCAATGGCTCGCAGTGGAAGCACGTATGGGTTGTTTTTCCCATCGTCCTTATCGGTATAGCAGTAGCCCTGCGTTTGGGCAGGCAACTTGACATTCTTGCGCTGGGCGAACGCGCTGCTGTGCACACTGGCGTAGATGTGTCTGTGTTGCGCATCGTGGCAATTGTGGCATCCGCAGTGCTTACCGCAGCTGCTGTGTCCTTCGCCGGCCTCATCGGCTTCGTTGGGCTCATCGTTCCCCACTTGTTACGCAGCATCGTAGGACCGCAAAACCACATCCTCATTCCTGCATCCGCCTTAGGTGGTGCGGTGCTCATCGGCTTTGCGGATGTGGCAGCACGAACCTTGATTCCCTTTGCGGACCTCCCAATCGGTATTTTTACCGCCTTAGTTGGCGGACCGACCTTCTTCATCCTGTTGCGCCGCATGATGCGAAAGGGGGTGCACTGATGCTGAACGTGGACAACCTCACCGTCCAAGTCGACGGGGTTACCCTCGTTGACAGCGTGACCTTTAATGCCCGGCCAGGCGAGGTCACCGGACTAATTGGCCCGAATGGTGCGGGGAAGTCAACTGTCCTTGGCGCGATCGCGGGTGATATCGACTTCTCCGGTGAAATCAGTGTCGGCGGTTTGTCGCCGAAGACCTCGCCCCGTGAGCTCGCACGCAAACGTGCGGTGATGCTTCAGGATGTTTCGGTGTCCTTTGAATTTCTGGTACGCGATGTTGTCGCGATGGGCCGCCGCCCTTGGCGCGGAACGCCCCACGCCGAACTTGACGAGCAGTTTATCGAAGCTGCCCTTGAAACAGCTGGAGCCGCGCATCTCTCCGGACGCGATATCAGCACGCTTTCCGGTGGTGAACGTGCGCGGGTGGCCTTTGCCCGTGTTCTTGCACAAAATACTCCAATAATCCTGCTGGATGAACCGACAGCGGCCCTCGATATCCGCCACCAAGAACAGCTACTGGGTTCTGCGAAAGCCCTAGCCCGCGAGGCAGGAGTAACCGCACTCGTGGTGCTCCATGACCTGAACGCGGCAGCCGCATATTGCGATCACATCGTGTGCGTCTCACGCGGGGGGATCGCAGCTCAAGGGCGCGTGGCGGAGGTTTTCACCGGTCCCATCTTGTCAGAGGTGTACGGCTGGCCGATCTCCGTCGACGGGCTGCAGGTACAACCACAGCGTGCCGCGCCCACAATCAATTCATTTTTCTCGCATCAACTGGAGGACTTCCATGTTTAAAAAAATCTTGGTGACCGCTATCGCAGCGACGGCGATTACTGTGCCGCAGGCAACCGCGGCAGAAGCAGAATCCTGCACCATCGAATCCGGCACTTTCAACTGGGGTATCAAGCACTCCTGGCGCTCCTACATCAAGGGACGAATCGCTAACGGTGACTGGGAGACGACCGGAACGGTGAAGGAAAACGGCGATCCGACAGGCAGCGATTTCACCTTCGGTTTCGAAGTCGATCCGGAAGCGTCCACAGTCTCTGTGGACGAGGCCGGCAATGTCACTGCATCGAAGATCAAGGCCAAGGACTCTTCGATTACTTTCACTGGACACCACGGAGCGCTGTACTCCAAGATGACGAACCCATTCGTGCAGACCGAAGGCGATAAGGCCCAGCTCGGCTCCGGCTACGAGGCCTACTTTGTTGAAGGCAAGCACATGACGCAGTACACCCCGGAGGACCGCGTTGAAGCCAACAAGCGTACTGGTGAAGGGGCGTTCGGTCAAGGTAAGGCACAGTGGAGCAAGGACGGCGATACTCTCACGCTTAATGCTTCCGACGTGATGTACGAGCGACAGCCCGGAACGAATGATTCTGGTGACGTCGAGGGCGTTGACTTCCTGTTCATGGGTATGTACAGCCACGACTACAACCCAGAGGTGGACAGCGCGCAGCTGACCCTCAATCTCGCCCCGGGCTGCGGCCAAGAGAAAGACAATGACGAGGTTCCGTCCGAGGGGGAGAAGCCGAAGTCCCAGGTTCCGTCCGAGGGGGAGAAGCCGAAGCCCCAGGTTCCGTCCGAGGGGGAGAAGCCGAAGTCCCAGGTTCCGTCCGAGGGGGAGAAGCCGAAGTCCCAGGTTCCGTCCGAGGGGGAGAAGCCGAAGCCCCAGGTTCCGTCCGAGGGGGAGAAGCCGAAG
>NZ_JASPGN010000004.1:0-148035 GCF_030232655.1 Corynebacterium sp. MSK218 | reverse complement strand
GTTCCGTCCGAGGGGGAGAAGCCGAAGCCCCAGGTTCCGTCCGAGGGGGAGAAGCCGAAGCCCCAGGTTCCGTCCGAGGGGGAGAAGCCGAAGCCCCAGGTTCCGTCCGACGGGGAGAAGCCGAAGCCCCAGACACCTTCGGAAGATAAGAATCTTAGCTCGGGTGAGAACTCCTCTTCTAGCTCGAAGGTCACCAACTTCTGGAACTACTTCCTAGGCATTGCGACTATTGGCAGCATGATCGCAATTCTGTGGCAAGCATTTGTTAAGTCCGGTGCTTTTGACAGTGCCCGTGCCTTCTTTCAGCGATAAGCGCTAAAGCACATCGCTGACAGTTCAAGAGCGACGTAACGGGTGTGGGGTGCCGATGAAATTTGGTGCCGCACACCCACGTCGGCCTAATCCCCTTAATTTTCGATTTTGAGTTTTTCTAACCTCAACTGATTTGTAGTTTTTCTAAATAACACCGTGGAGAAGAACAGTGACTACCACTCTCAATAAACCTTTGTCCGTTGCGTTGCGAGAGGCGACTGCGCGTGCGCATGAGCATGCGGAGAATTCGGCATTCATGCAGCGCCTGTTGTCAGGGGAGCTCAATAAGTCAGCCGTGGCTGATTTGGCCGGCCAATTGTGGTTTGTATATGGAGCTCTCGAGAACGCCGTTCGCAGCGTGGCGACTACTCCCATTGCCGGTGCGGTGGCGGATCCACGGCTGGAACGTCGTCAAGCACTGGAAGCAGATCTGAAAATACTCGTTGGCGAAAACTGGAGCGAGGAGATTCGCATTCTTCCAGCGACGACGGCCTATACCGCGCGCTTAGAAAAAATAGTTAGCCAACCAGTAGAAGTGGTAGCTCATCACTACGTGCGCTATCTCGGTGATATTTCCGGTGGGCAGGTGATTGCAGCGCGTTTGGGGGCCCATTACGGAGTTCCTCCTGAGGCCCTGAACTTCTATGACTTCACTTCAATTGGAAAAATCCCGCCTTATCGCACGGGATACCGCAGGCGTGTGGATAGCCTGGAGCTTAACGTTGAACAGCGTGAAGCTATGCTCTCGGAGGCAGAGCGGGCTTTCAGCTTTAATTCGGCGATTTTCGCTGAATTGGGGCGCCTCTATTAGCCGGTGAAACCTCCCCAAAAGACTTAGCCTGCGTGGCCGGTAGCCCATGTAGTTAGTTTCAGAAGCTGCGCCATCGGCTTCCTGCGCGCCGGGCCAAACATGACACAACCCACGGAATCCGTGAAGGAAACCGTGGGTTGTGTCTTTGCGCTGAGTGCTAAAAGAAGAGGTCAGATACCCACATATCCTTTAGCAGTCGTAGTACATCTCAAACTCGAGCGGAGTCGGACGCAGACGCGACGGCGTGATTTCGTTCTCGCGCTTGTACTCGATGTAGGTCTCGATGAGGTCCTCGGAGAAGACATCGCCCTCGGTCAGGAAGTCGTTGTCCTCTTCCAGCGCGGCGAGGGAAGCCTCCAGGGAGGTCGGCGCCTGCGGGATGGAAGCAGCTTCAGCCGGCGGCAGCTCGTAGAGGTCCTTATCCACCGGGGCGTGAGGCTCGATACGATTCTTGATGCCGTCCAAGCCAGCCATCATCATGGCAGCGAAACCAAAGTACGGGTTGCCTGACGGATCTGGTGCGCGGAACTCGATGCGCTTGGCCTTCGGGTTGGAGCCGGTAATCGGAATACGGATCGCAGCCGAGCGGTTGCGCTGCGAGTACACGAGGTTAATCGGAGCCTCAAAGCCCGGAACCAGACGGTGGTAGGAGTTCAAGGTCGGGTTCGTAAACGCCAGCACGGCCGGTGCGTGGGCCAGAATGCCACCGATGTAGTAGCGAGCCATATCGGACAGGCCTGCATAGCCAGCCTCATCGTGGAACAGCGGCTTGCCGTCCTGCCAGAGAGACATGTGGGCGTGCATACCGGAACCATTGTCGCCAGCCAGCGGCTTCGGCATGAAGGTCACGGACTTGCCGTACTCGGCAGCGGTGTTTTTGATGATGTACTTGAAGGTCTGGATATCATCCGCTGCGTGGAGCAGAGAATCGAAGCGGTAGTTGATCTCGTTCTGACCGCTGCCCACCTCGTGGTGGAAACGCTCGATAGCGAAACCGGCCTTCTGCAGCTGTTCGACCATGGCATCGCGGACCTCGCCGTGCTTGTCGACAGGTGCGGTAGGGAAGTAACCGCCCTTCACGCGAGTCTTAAAGCCAGTGTTTGGCGTTCCATCAAAGTTGGTTTCGGAACCGCGGTTCCACCAGCCCTCATCGGTATCGACTTCGTAGAAGCCGTTGTGTACTTCGGTGCCGTAGCGAACGGAATCGAAGATGTAGAACTCGGCCTCAGCGCCGAAGTTGCAGGTGTCAGCGATGCCGGTGGAGGCGAGGTACTCCTCAGCCTTGCGGGCGATGTTGCGCGGGTCGCGGCTGAACGGCTCAAGCGTAAACGGATCGTGCACGAAGAACTTGATGTTCAAGGTCTTCGCGGTGCGGAAGGGATCCACGAACGCGGTTGCCGGGTCCGGCAGGAGGGTCATATCCGATTCATCAATGGTGGTGAAGCCGCGAATGGAGGAGCCGTCGAAAGCGAGGCCCTCAGCGGCCGCATCCTCAGTGAACTCATCGGCCGGAATGGAAAAATGGTGCTCGGTGCCGGGAACGTCCGTGAAGCGGATGTCAACGAACTTGACGTCCTCTTCCTTGATGTACTTGACGACGTCCTGGATTGTCTCGAAGGACACGGTAGTCTCCTGTTGGTTGACCTGTATTACTCCCGACTAGTTTACAGGTATCGACTCCACCGCCGCCGAAGGTGGGGGAGTCAGATCGAAATTTCTTGCTGCAGTGTTGGAGCGCTAGATTGGTGGGCATGGCAGACAACAAAGATGGCTTTGGGCCGGGGGAGTGGCCCGGGCAGGAACTTGGTCTCCCGAAGGAAGGTTCCGGTGCACTCGCGTCAGTAATGCGCCGCACCGGTGGAGTTCTTATTGATTGGCTTTTGGCCATGCTCATTGCCAATCTCCTTGAGCTTTACACCAGCGCGCTCGGCGGACCAGCGTTCTTGGGTTATGCGGTGTGGGCCGTTATGGGCATTGTCTGTGGCTGGCTCTTTGCCCGCACACCGGGCATGCTCATTCTTGGTATGGGCGTAGCTCGCCTCGATGAGCCGGGTAAACCCGTAGGCTTCTGGCGCGCCGCCGTTCGCACTCTGCTCACCGGTGTGCTGTTCCCCGCTGCGATGGTGGACTCGGATGGCCGTGGCCTCCACGACCGTGCAACGGGTACCGCTGTCATTATGGCTTAAGCAGCAACGTCAGCCGCTCAGTGTGGTGTCCTTTTCAAGGTCATCGCAGATGGTTCTACTGAAAAGGTTTGTTTGTGTGGCAGAGAATCTGCAATGAGAAAGGGTCTCTTCCGAGCTTGTCGGAAGAGACCCTTTTGACGTGAGCGGGGTAAGCGCAGGGCGCTTAGCTTACTTGCCGCCCTTGCGCTCTTGCATACGACGCATACGGCGGTTCATGCCGGACATGTTCTGAGCCTGGCGCGGCATCGGGCCCTTCGGCAGACCCGGGGTGGTGCCGGGCAAATCATCCATTGCCTCAATGCGGCGGATGTTGTCGTAAGTCTCGTTCTTGTTGTAGTTCCGCGGCAGCTTCATGATGTGGCTGCGCAGCTTGGAGACGGGAACTTCGTCCTCGCCATTGCCCACGAAGACTTCGTACACCGGCACACCTCCGGCCAAGCGGTCCACGCGCTTCTTCAAGCGGTTAAGGGTGGGGCCCACGCGTTTGCGGTCGCCCTCGACGACGAAGATGACGCCCGAGTTACCGATGACACGGTGGATGAGATCCTGCTGGCGGGTAGCTGCCACACCAGTCTTGACCTTCCATACCACGCCCACGGTGTTGCGCAGCTGCTGCTCCAGTGCCCAGCCGGCAGCGCCCGGTTGGTCCTCGACCTTCTTGTACATATCGCGCTCGAGGCGGCGAGTGAACAGGAACATGGCCAAGATGGCGCCGATGCCCAGACCCAGGATGAGCATGAACCACTGGCCGTTGAAGAGCATGCCGATGAGGAAGAAGAGCAATCCCATGCCCAGGAAGGCGGCCAGCATGATGGGAATGAGCGCCTTGTCCTGCTTGCGCTGCATGTTGAACGCTTGCCACATCTGTGACCAGTTCTGCTTGCGCTGAGCGCGCTTCGCCGCGCGCTCCTGCTTCTTCGCTTCCTTCAGCGATGCCTTGTCGTCGTTAGCCATGGCTCCTACTTTAAAGGTCAGAGGGTGAAAAAGAGAATCGAACTAGCGAATGGTGGACGCCGCAGAGTTCGGGTTCGTTGCACCGGCGGGGGTCTTGACCATGCGGGTGGTCACCGGGGTCTCCTCAGACGGGCCGTACTTCTCCAGCAGGGTGGAGGCCTCTTGCGCAGTAGCGCCCTGGGAGGTTTCGGCCAAGTGCTTGAGGTTCTCCGGCAGCTCGAGGCCGCGGGCCTCCATAGCCTGAACATAGAGGCGACCAGCACGGTAAGAGGAGCGGACTAGCGGACCGGACATGACGCCGCCGAAGCCGAGTTCCTTAGCCAGTTTGGAGTGCTCGACGAATTCTTCCGGGCGAACCCAACGCTCAATCGGGTGGAAGCGCGGGCCGGGGCGCAGGTACTGCGTAATCGTGATGATGTCGCAGCCCACCTCGCGCAGGTCACGCAGAGCCTCTTCGATCTCCTCAGCGGTCTCGCCCATGCCCAAGATGAGGTTGGACTTGGTGATAAGGCCAAACTCGTGGGCCTGGCGGATGACGTCGAGGGAGCGCTCGTAGCGGAAGGCCGGGCGGATGCGCTTGAAAATACGCGGCACGGTTTCGAGGTTGTGGGCAAAGACCTCGGGGCGGGCCTCGAAGACCTCTTGGAGCAGATCCGGCTTGCCGGAAAAGTCCGGGGTGAGGTTTTCCACACCGGTGTGCGGGTTAAGCTCATGGATCTTGCGGACCACCTCGGCGTAGAGCCAGGCACCTTCATCCGGCAGATCGTCGCGGGTGACGCCGGTAATCGTGGTGTAGTTGAGGTCCATCTCCTGGATGTTCTCTGCAACGCGGCGCGGCTCGTCACGGTCCAGCTCCTCCGGCTTGCCGGTGGCGATGTCACAGAAATCGCAGCGGCGGGTGCACTTATCACCGCCGATGAGGAAGGTGGCCTCGCGGGATTCCCAGCACTCGTGGATATTGGGGCAGCCGGCTTCCTGGCATACGGTGTGCAGGGAAGCGCCGGAAACGCGGGACTTCATGTCTTCGTAGCCCGGTCCGGTGCGGACTTGGTTACGAATCCAGCGTGGCTTCTGTTCGATGGGCGACTCCGCATTCTTCTTCTCAATGCGGAGCATCTTGCGTCCTTCAGGCTTTACAGTCACAAAAACTCACTTTACGCGTCGGTTAGTGCTCTTCCTAATACAATCAAAGCCGCTCGAAGCTTTATTCCACCGGGGTAGAACCTTGCTGAGCGCGGCGAGCCTGACGTGCCTTTTCGTTGGCCACCTTGATGGGATCAGGCGCCGAGGCGAAGGTGTGATCAGCTACGGTGAGCTCACCGGAGAGGGCTTTGAGGAGGGCGTCGAGAAGCGGGGCTTCCGCCTCCTCCATGGTGACCTCGCGGCCCAGCTCAAGCGAGAGCGTGGAGACGTCGGCGTCGTCGATGCCGCAGGCGACGATGTGCTCGTAGTACTCCAAGGTATTGGTGCAGTTGAGCGCCAAGCCATGCATGGTCACCCCACGGGTGATGCGAATACCCAAGGCACCGAGCTTGCGATCGCGCTTCGGGGCGGCTGGGTCGGCAGCCTGGGTGGTGGAGGGAACCCACACACCGGAGCGGCCGTCGATACGCCCGGCAGTGCTCACACCCAGCTGGCGCACGGCCTGGATGATGGCTTCCTCGAGGCGGCGGACGTAATCCACCACGTCAACAGGTTCTGCGAGCTTGATAATGGGGTAGACCACCAGCTGGCCTTCGCCATGCCAGGTGATGCGCCCGCCGCGGTCGACGTCGATGACTGGCAGGCCATTATCCGGCAGATCTTCCGGCTGCGTGCGCTTGCCGGCGGTATAAACATTGGGGTGCTCCACCACGAGGATGACATCGCCCTGCGTGCCCGCTGCCCGGGCCGCAGCGAGCTCAGCCTGGAGATCCCAGGTTTCCTGGTAGCCCATGCGGCCCAGGCGGCGGATCTCCAGTGGCTCGTCGGAGGCGCGGATGGAGCGATCAGCGGGGAAAAATGGTTCGCGGGGAGCAGTCATGGCAACCCATGGTAGTCCCCGCGAAGCTAGAACTTTTAAGCGACTCCGTTAGCGGAGGCGTACTCCTCAGCGGTCATGAGATCGCCGGCCTCGGTGACCTCAACCTCGAAGAGCCAGCCTTCACCGAAAGGATCGTTGTTGATGACGGCGTAGTCATCGTGCACGTCCTCGTTGACGGCGGTGACGGTGCCGGTGACCGGGGAGTACAGATCAGAGACGGACTTGGTGGATTCCACCTCGCCGCAGGTCTCGCCGTGCTCAACGGTGTCACCCACAGCCGGCAGTTCGGCGAAGACAACCTCGCCTAGGCGGTCGGCAGCGACGGAGGTGATACCGACGCGAACGGTGGAACCGGCGACGGAATCAGCGGTAGCGTTGACCCACTCGTGGTCCTCGGAGTAAGAGAAATCGGAAGGAAGAGTAGCCATGTGAAGGATGTCCTTTCGGTAGTTGAATTCAGAAGTGGAGTTTACTTCTCTCGCTTGTAGAAGGGGAGGGCAGAAACTTCAAAGGGGTAGCGCTTTCCGCGAATATCTACCTCGACGGCAGCTCCCGGCTCGAGACCAGCGGCGGTGTCGATGAGCGCGAGTGCTACCGGGTGTCCCAGAGTGGGGGAGGGCTGGCCGGACGTCACCGTGCCCACCTTCTGCTCGCCTACATACACCTCGGAGCCGGCGCGGGCGGCGCGGCGTTGGGAGGACACCAGGCCGGTAACAACAGCCTTGGGCCCTTCCTCGGCGCGCTGGCGCAGCACCTCAGCGCCCACGAAGTCCTGTTCCTTCTTGGCAAAGGCGCGGGCCATGCCGGCCTCGACCGGAGTGATGTCGCGGGTGAGCTCGTTGCCGTAGAGCGGCATACCGGCCTCTAGGCGCAGGGAGTCGCGCGCTGCCAAGCCGCAGGGCTTGATGCCGTATTCTTCGCCCGCCTTGAGCAGCTCTTCCCACAGTTCCGGGGCATCGGAGTTATAGACGATGAGCTCGAATCCGTCCTCGCCGGTGTAGCCGGTGCGGCAAATGAAGGCGTACTTGCGCGCAACCTTGCCGGTCATCGCGGCGTAGTAGGGCAGGAACATGACGTCCTGCTGCTTGGTGTCCTCCACCAGCGGGACGAGAATCTCTAGCGCCTTCGGACCTTGGACAGCAATCATGGCCACGTCGCGGGACTCGTTCTTGAGGTCCACGTCGAAGCCCTCAGCGCGCTCGTTGAGTGCCTCCCACACGGTGTCGGCGTTGCCGGCGTTCGGCACGACGAGGAACTTTGTCTCCTCTAGGCGGTAGGTGATGAGGTCATCCATGATGCCGCCGTCCTCGGCGCAGATCATGGAGTACTTCGCCTTGCCCTCCTTGAGAGGGACCAGGTTGGAGATGAAGCAGTAGGACAGGAACTCGGCTGCATCCGGGCCGTTGACCCAGATTTCACCCATGTGGGACAGGTCAAAGAGGCCAGCAGCATTACGTACCGCGCGGTGCTCATCCAGCTCGTTGTCGTACTTGAGCGGCATTTCCCACGGCCCGAAAGGCGTGAAGGTGGCGCCGAGCTTCTCGTGCTCAGCATGCAGCGGGGAGTGCAGGAATTCAGTCATTGATTTAATCCTCCTGGTTGTCGGTGTAGTCGAAAGCCTCCGGCGGCGGGCAGGAGCAGACGAGGTTGCGGTCACCGTAAGCCTCGTCGATGCGGCGCACCGGCGGGAAGTACTTGCCGCGGCGCAGGGAAGCCACCGGGTAGGCCGCCTGCTGGCGCGTGAAGGTGAAGTCCCATTCATCGTCCGCAACGGCCTCAGCGGTGAACGGGGCGTGGTGGATGACGGAATCCTCGTAAGTTACTTGGGCGTCGATGATCTCTTGGATCTCGGCGCGGATGGAGCGCATGGCCTCGATGAAGCGGTCCAGCTCACCCAGGTCCTCGGACTCGGTCGGCTCCACCATGAGGGTGCCAGCCACTGGGAAGGACAAGGTCGGCGCGTGGAAGCCGTAGTCCACGAGGCGCTTGGCCACGTCGGCGGCGGTGACACCGGAGGCGTCGGTAAGCTCGCGCAGGTCAAAGATGCATTCGTGTGCCACCAGACCGGCATTGCCCGTGTAGAGCACCGGGAAGGAATCCTTGAGGCTTTGTGCCAGGTAGTTCGCGCCGAGGATGGCGTGGCTCGTGGCGTCAGTCAGGCCCTGTGCACCAATCATGGCCAGGTAGGACCACGAAATGGGCAGCACGCCGGCGGAGCCGTAGCGCGTCGCTGTGGACGGCACGCCGCTGCCATCCTGCGCGGGCTGGGACGGGTCAAGCTGCGGATCGTTGGCGTCGGTCGGCAGGAAGGGCACCAAGTGCTTGGCGACGCCCACCGGGCCCACACCCGGGCCACCTCCACCATGCGGGATGGTGAAGGTCTTGTGCAGATTGAGGTGGGACACATCGCCACCGAAAGCACCCGGACGGGCCCAACCGGCCAGCGCGTTCATGTTCGCGCCGTCGATGTACACCTGGCCGCCGGCCGCGTGAACCTTGTCGCAGACCTCGCGTACCTCCGGGTCAAAGACGCCGTGAGTGGAGGGGTAAGTAATCATGATGCCGGCGATGTGCTCGCCGTGCTGCTCAATCTTGGCGTCAAGGTCGGCGACGTCAATGGAGCCGTCATCCGCAGTTTTGACCACGACGACGCGCAGGTTAGCCAAGGTGGCCGATGCCGCGTTGGTGCCGTGCGCAGAAGCCGGGATGAGGATGACATCGCGGCCGTTATCGCCGTTGGCCACGTGGTAGCGGCGGATGGCCAGCAGGCCAGCCAACTCACCCTGGGAGCCAGCGTTGGGCTGGATAGACACCTGGGCATAACCGGTGATTTCAGACAGCCACGCCTCCAGCTCCTCAATGAGTGCGCGCCAACCTGCGGTGGTCTCTTCCGGGGCAAAGGGGTGAATGCCGGCGAACTCCGGCCAAGAGATGGGCTCCATGGCGGAGGTGGGGTTGAGTTTCATCGTGCACGAGCCCAGCGGGATCATCGTGCGGTCGAGTGCGAGGTCCTTGTCCGCCAAGGTGCGCAGGTAACGCAGCATCTGGGTCTCGGAGTGGATGGAGTTGAAGATCTCGTGCTGCAGCGGGGCCTCGGCACGCTGGAGGGAGTTTGGAATCTCGAAGGAGCCAGACGCGGCTGGCTCAGATTCGGAAGAAGCCTCAGCGCCGAAGGCAGCGGCAAGGACGGTCACGTCCTCGCTGGTAGCGGATTCACCGAAGGAGACCGCTACCTTGTCCGAACCAATGGCGCGAACCAGGTAGCCCTGCTCCTGCAACTGGGACTTGATGGCGGCGGCATCGACACCGGTGACGGTGACGGTATCGAAGAAGTCGCGCGAGACAATCTCCTTGCCGGCGCCGCTTACTGCGGCGGCGAAAGCAGAAGCGTGGTTGTGGACGCGCTGCGCGATGTCCTTGAGTCCCTCCGGTCCGTGGTAGACCGCGTACATGGAGGCCACGTTGGCCAGCAGAGCCTGTGCAGTACAGATATTAGAGGTCGCGCGCTCGCGGCGAATGTGCTGCTCACGGGTCTGGAGAGCGAGGCGGTAAGCAGGGCGACCGGCAGCGTCCTTAGACACGCCCACAATGCGGCCCGGCATCTGGCGCTTGAGCTTCTCCGTGACGGCCATGAAAGCTGCGTGCGGGCCGCCGAAGAAGAGGGGCACACCGAAGCGTTGGGAGGAGCCGAGGACAACGTCCGCGCCCATCTCGCCCGGGGCCTCCAACAGGAGCAGGGAGAGCGGGTCCGCCACTACGGCAGCCAAGGCGCCGCGGGTGTGCAGCTCTTCAATGGCCGCGCGTGGATCCACGATGTCACCTTCGGTGCCCGTGTAGGCCAGGATGGCGCCGACAAGATCCTCGCCCACGATGCCGTCGCGGACATCGGCGATCTCGACCTCGAGCTCAATGGCGCGGGCGCGCTCAGCAGCCACGGCAAGGACCTGTGGGTGCAGGCGGGAATCCAGCAGAACGCGTCGGCCCTTCTTCACTGCACGCGCCATGAGGCCAACGGCTTCGGCGGTGGCGGAGGCTTCGTCGAGAAGCGAGGCGTTTGCGATGGGCAGGCCGGTGAGAGACTCAATCATCGTCTGGAAATTGAGCAAAGCCTCCAGGCGCCCCTGGGAAATCTCCGGCTGATAGGGCGTGTACGCGGTGTACCAGCCGGCATCTTCCAACAGGCCGCGGCGAATGACCGCCGGGGTGAGAGTATCGGAATATCCTTGGCCGTAGAAAGACTTCAGCACGACATTCTGAGAGGCATACTCGCGCAGCTTGGCCTGGGCATCGTCCTCACTCAACGCATCCGGGAGGTGGAGAGCCTCAGCGGCGCGAATAGTGGTGGGGAGGGCGGCATCGACAAGCGCCTCAACGCTGTCGTAGCCCACGGCCTTGAGCATCGTCGCGCGCTCGGCCTCATCAGGTCCGAGGTGGCGAGAGATGAAATCCATGTGTTTGAACTCCTTAGTGGCGTTAGTCAGTGTGGCCTAAACCGCCCTCAAGTATAAAGCGTGGCCTATGGCATTAATTCTGACTACCCCTGGCTGTGAGATGAAGCCATGCGGCGGTGAGAATGGCGACGCTCAGACCAATCACAAAAGCGGTGGCATTGCCCACGGCAGGGCCCAAAAGGGAGAGGATGAAGGGTGCAAAGAACCCAAGGTAGGTCAGTGAATAGAACACCCCCGTTGCCGCGCCAAGCTCATCAGAGTCTGCGATTGCTTGGGTCTCGGCGAGTCCGCTGAGCATTCCAATTCCGTAGGAACAGCCCATCGCGATGCCGGCCACGGGCAGCAGATACACGGCCCACCTCTGGTGTGCGGATGCCACGATGATAAGGCACAAGGCCATTCCCAAGGCAGCCAGGAGCATTCCGTGTACAGGAGTAAGAGTCACCCGTCCGGCGACCTGCTGGATAATGACTCCGCTTCCCATCGTCAGCATGGCAAGCAGTCCGGCTACCAGGATAGGGCGGTGCAGATGTTCGCTTAACTGAGCTGGAAGAAACACAAACGCGGTGGTGGGCGTTCCAAAGACCCAGGGCGCATAAACGGCTACGCGAAGATAGCGCGGCGTGAGCACACTGCGCGGAAACAAGGCGCGGCGGGTGGAAGGAGCATTCTTGTGCTCCGGCACAGTCCACACAAGAGGAACAACTACGAGCGCCAAGCCAATGTGAAAGAGATAGGGCACGACTGTGGGCCACGGCAGAAACTGTGCGCACACACCGCCGACACCAGGTGCAAGAGCGAAGCCGGCAGACAAGGCGATGGAGGAGCGCTTGGCGCCGACAGTAAGGCGCGTGCTCAGCTCTTTGATCCAAGCGGCACCGGAGGACATCGCGAGACCAACCGCGGTTCCAGCGCACAGGCGACCAATCAGCAGGGGCAGGAAAGCGCCTTCAAAACCCAGCAGAAAAATAAGTGAGCCCGCTGTGGTGGTTAGCACGGCTGGGCGCATGATGGCGCGCCTGCCCAGCGAATCAGACAGGGGGCCGCCGAGAAAAAGCGCCACCATGATGCCGAGGGCATAGACTCCGAACAGGAAGGTTGTGTGCAGAACCCCTAAGTCGGTGGTGACTTGGTAAACCACCACCATGGGGGCGAAGAGGTTGGCGCCGCAAGCAACAAGGAACATGCCGAGGGCTACTCGGAACCACTTCTGAGAAATCATGCGGACCAGTCTAGTGTGCTGAATCACAGTGCAGTGGCTTAACGACGGAGTCAGGTGCGTGCGGTAGGCGCAAAACTGACAAAGATTCCTCATCCGCTTGCAGGATCGGTGCCGACTTTTGGCAGATCGGCGGGGTGCTAGCGCTCGTGCCTATCGGCGAGGGTGGGAACAGCACTGCTGTGTGGTACTGCAGGAAGCCTGCGCAGTGTCGCGGGGAGAAAAGTAGACAAAACGACGAAGCTCCCCCGTCGCAATGGCGGGGGAGCTGCCTTTAGGGTTTGCCCAAAGGCTTAGAGGTTGAGGTCTGCGTCAAAGTCTGCAGTCTCAAGGCGGTCCTTGATGGTCGTAATGAAGCGACCAGCGTCGGCACCGTCAACCACCTGGTGGTCGTAGGTGAACGGCAGGTAGCACATCTGGCGGATAGCGATGGCGTCCTGGCCGTCCTCGGTCACCACAACTGCACGCTTGGTGATAGCTGCGGTGCCCAGGATGCCGGCCTGCGGCGGAACCAGAATCGGGGTATCCAGCAGGGCGCCTTCGGAACCGATGTTGGTCACCGTGAAGGTGGCACCGGTCAGATCGTTCGGCTTGAGCTTGTTGTTGCGAGCCTTATCAGCCAGCTCTGCAATCTGCTGCGCAATCTCCGGGAGAGTCAGCTCCTGAGCCTTGTGGATGACCGGGGTCAGAAGGCCCTTCGGGGTGTCCACGGCGATGGCCACGTTCACGTCAGCGTGGTAGGTCATCTCCTTGGTCTCCGGGTTGTAGGAGGCGTTGACGTTCGGGTGGGACACCAGTGCCTCAACGGTGGCCTTCACGATGAACGGCAGGAAGGAGAGGTTGGCCTCGTACTTGTCGATGAACGCCTGCTTGGACTGCTTGCGCAGGTCCCAGATGGCGGTCATATCGACTTCTTGGACGTGGGTCAGCTGAGCGGAAATCTGGAGAGCCTCAACCATCTTGGACGCGGTGATCTCACGGATACGGTTGACCTTCTGGGTAGTACCGATGAGCTCCTGCTTCTCCGGATCCACGGACTTGGTGGACCAGCGAGCGCGCGGGTTGGAGGAGCCGGTGCCAGCGGAGGATGCCGGAGCCTCGCCCTCGCCAGCGGCAGCCAGAACATCCTGCTTACGGATGCGGCCGCCAACACCGGTGCCGGACACGGTGGACAGGTCCACGCCGTGCTTCTCAGCCAGCTTGCGTACCAGCGGGGTGACGTACGGGACGTTGTCGCCGTTGTTGACCTTGGTGGAGGTCTCGGATGCCTTCGGCTCGGAGGACTGGGAGGAAGCAGCAGGCTTCTTCTCCTCTACCTTCTCGTCAGCCTTGGGCTCTTCCTTCTTCTCTTCTGCCTTGGGCTCTTCCTTCTCTTCTGCCTTGGGCTCTTCCTTCTTTTCTTCCTTGGCAGCAGGCTTCTCGGAGGATGCGGCGGAGCCGTCGCCAACGCGGGCGATGACGGCGCCGACGTCGACGGTGTCGTCTTCATCGGCGAGGATCTCAAGGAGGGTGCCGGCGACCGGGGATGGGATTTCGGTGTCGACCTTGTCGGTGGAGACCTCGAGCAGCGGCTCGTCGACCTCGACGGTGTCGCCTACGGACTTCAGCCACTGAGTAATGGTGCCCTCGGTAACGGACTCGCCGAGCTCCGGCATCTCTACGTCGGTAGCGTCGCCAGAAGCAGCCGGCTTGTCTTCGGACTTCTCTTCCTTGGCTTCTGCCTTCGGCACTTCCTCCTTCTCTTCAGCCTTGTCTTCCTTAGCAGCAGGCTTCTCGGAGGCTGCGGCGGAGCCGTCGCCGACGCGGGCGATGATGGCGCCGACGTCGACGGTGTCGTCTTCATCGGCGAGGATCTCAAGGAGGGTGCCGGCGACTGGGGACGGGATTTCGGTGTCGACCTTGTCGGTGGAGACCTCGAGCAGCGGCTCGTCGACCTCGACGGTGTCGCCTACGGACTTCAGCCACTGGGTAATGGTGCCCTCGGTAACGGACTCGCCAAGCTCCGGCATCTCCACGTCGGTAGCATCGCCCGACGGAGCAGCCTCAGACTCTGCGTCCTCAGCAGGCTTATCCGGGGTCTCCTCAGCCTTCTCGGAAGAATCCGCGGATTCAGAATCGCCAGCGGCCGGAGCGGACTCGTCTTCGTCACCAATGATGGCGATGACCTCGCCGACATCGATGGTGTCATCCTCATCAGCCTTGATTTCGAGGATGGTGCCGGAGACCGGGGAGGGGACTTCGGTATCGACCTTGTCGGTGGAAACCTCGAGCAACGGCTCGTCAGCCTCAACGGTGTCACCAACGGACTTAAGCCACTGGGTAATCGTGCCTTCGGTTACGGATTCGCCCAGTTCGGGCATCACAACGGAGTGTGCCATAAGTTATAAGA
This sequence comes from Corynebacterium sp. MSK218, assembly GCF_030232655.1. Lineage (NCBI taxonomy): Bacteria > Bacillati > Actinomycetota > Actinomycetes > Mycobacteriales > Corynebacteriaceae > Corynebacterium > Corynebacterium sp. MSK218. Next base: position 133,690 of record NZ_JASPGN010000004.1, on the reverse strand, counting down.
CTCCTCGAAAGTTGAAAGTAGTGAAACGCTAGTGTTCGATTCTACAGCGTGCCCGCAGACAGTGCGCACGGGTGGGGTGAATTGGGGCACCCTCGACACGGGGTAGGCTGGGGAGTCATGTTCAACCCCTTCCGACGCAACAGTTCCCGATCTCAACTGCGCCCGCCCCGCGCACCGGGGGAGACCATTCGCGCGGAGGACGCTCAGGAGCTTCAGCGCTGGGCACAGGGTCGTGCCTACATTGAGGCCTTTGTGGAGCCCGAGACTGTGGTCAATGAGATGTCTGTGGTTGTCGTCGATGAGAACGGCGCCTTCATTCGGCGTCGCATTGGTGGACCGAAGGGCATAGATGCAGTAGCAAAGCTATTGCGCTGCGATATCTACGACGTGGAGGAAACCGGCTATCCACAGCGAATGCGGGAGCGTATCGAACGCGAGCGCATCTTACGCAAGAGGGAAGAACAGCGCGAACGCCGCGAGCGTTTCGAGCAGCGCCGCCAGCAAGGCGAGGGTTAAAGGGGCTTCCCCCCTCACGCTTAACCTCTCACGATAGTGGCACCCGCTTGGGCAAGTTCCTCAAGTGCGGCCTCGCCCCGGGCCTCATCAACTGGTGAGCAGTAATCCGCCAGCACACGCACAGTGAAGCCTTCCTTCACGGCGTCGGCAGCCGTGGCGCGCACGCAGTGGTCTGTGGCGATTCCGACGATGTCGACGTCGGTGATGTCGTGCTCGCGCAGCCAGTCCGCGAGCTTCACACCGTCGGCGGTTCCTTCGAAACCGGAGTAGGCCGCGGTGTATTCACCCTTGCGAAAGTAGGCCTGTACAGCGCCGATGGATTCATGCATCGCAGCGCCGAAGGAATCTGCCACGCAGTGCACAGGCCAGGAATCGACAAAGTCCGGGTTCTCAGAAAAGTGTGAGCCTGGGTCAATGTGCCAATCCTGGGTAGCTACCACGGTGTCGTAACTGGGCTGGAGAGCACCAATACGATCGGCCACCACGTTGCCGCGCTCGGTGGCGAGAGCACCGCCCGGGCAGAAGTCGTGTTGGACGTCAACGATGATGAGTGCGGGCTTCATGCATCACAATTCTATACGCTGGGTACGGATGAAAACACCCATTCCTTTTTATCTAGAGAAGATCCTGAATTCCGTACGCGACGAAGACAGCGGTGAGGTAGCGGACTACATCCCGCAGCTTGCCGACGCCAACCCGGACCAGCTCGGCGTCGCCCTGTGCTCCGTCACCGGCCACCTGTACAGCGCCGGTGATGCCGAGAACCGCTTTACTATCCAGTCCATCTCCAAGCCCTTCATTTATGCCCTGGCCCTGCAGGAGCTAGGCCTGAGTGAGGTGCGTGAAGTGGTGGGACTGGAACCTTCGGGCCAAGCTTTTAACGAGCTCTCCTTGGCCAAGGACCACCGCCCCGTCAATCCGATGATTAATGCCGGCGCCATCGTGGTCAACCAGCTGATTAATGGAGTGGACTCCACTGTGGAAGACCGTGTGGAGCGCATCCGCAGCTATGTCTCGAAGCTGGCGGGGCGCGAGGTGAACGTCGATAAGCGCCTGTGTGATTCCGAACTCGAGCATGCCGAGCGCAACCTCTCCATTGCCCATATGCTGCGTTCCTACGGCATCATCCAGGATGATGCGCACGACGCTGTTCTGTCCTACACCTCGCAGTGCGCGCTGTCTGTCGACGTCCGCGACTTGGCCGTCATGTCCGCCACGCTAGCCAACGGCGGGCGCCAGCCGGTGACGGGGGAGAAAATTCTTGATGCCGACGTCTGCCGCCTCACGCTGGCAGTGATGAGCTCGTGCGGCATGTATGACGGCGCTGGTCGCTGGATGGCGGAGGTTGGTATCCCCGCTAAATCTGGTGTGGCCGGCGGGCTTATCGGTACCCTGCCTGGGCAGCTCGGCGTGGCCACGCTGTCGCCACGTTTGGACGAGCAGGGCAATAGCGTGCGCGGTACCGCTATTTTCCAGGAGCTGTCCTCGGACATGGGGCTGCACCTCATGTCTACTGATAATCGCTTCGGAGTACACCCAGTGCGCAGCGTGGACGAGGACGACGAGACCGCGATTATCCGCCTGCAGGGTCACATCAACTTCACCGCCACCGAAGCTATTCTCTACGAGCTGGAGGAGCGCCAGTTCTCCGGCAAACGCCTCGCGCTCGATTTCTCTCAGGTCTCTGGCCTCCACACGGTGGGCCGCCGCATGCTCAAAGAGGGCCTGCGTCGCCTTCGGGAGGGCGGCAACGAGGTGGCGCTGGTCGATGACAACGGGCTCGTCACCGACCGCGCCATGTCCGACGGAACGGTCCTTCCGCTGGCGGACAAGGAGGACTACGTCATCGCCGGCGAATCACTCTAGGCTTCTGCAATCTCGCGCAGCGCCGCCACCACGGTACGCACCGGCACACCGGTGGCGCGCTTCGGGGTGTAGCCGCGCGGAGCGGAACCGTTCCAGGATGGGCCGGCGATATCGATGTGAGCCCACTCGATGCCCTCGCCCACGAACTGCTTGAGGTAGGTACCGGCGAACTCCATGCCGCCTTCGCGCTTGGCGTTGATGTTGCGGATATCCGCGGCCTGGGACTTGATTTCCTCGTCGTGCTCCTCCAACAGCGGCATGGCCCAGGCGTTCTCGCCGACCTCTCGGCCGATTTCAGCGAGGCGATCGCGGAAGACCTCGGAGCCCATGATGCCCGAGGTGCGCGCGCCCAGCGCGACGATCTGCGCACCGGTAAGGGTAGCGGTTTCGATGAGGTAATCCGGCTTGTCCTCGCTGGCGCGGGCAATCGCATCCGAAAGCACGAGGCGGCCCTCGGCGTCGGTATTGAGGACCTCAGAGGTCAGGCCGCCGTAGTGGGTAATCACGTCGCCTGGGCGGGTAGCATTCGCGCTCGGCATATTCTCTGCCAGCGGCAGGGTAGCGGTGATCTGGACTGGCAGCTTGAGCTTGGCCGCGGCGATGATGGTGGCCGCCATGGCTGCGGAGCCGCCCATGTCAGAAATCATGTCCCACATGCCGTTGCCCGGCTTGAGGGAAATACCGCCGGTGTCAAAGGTAATGCCCTTGCCCACGAGAGCCACGTGCTTCGTGGCCTTCTTGGGCTTCCAGCTCAGGCGTACCAGGCGCGGCGGGCGGGCAGAGCCCTTACCCACGGCGAGGATGCCGCCGAAGCCCTGCTTTTCCAGCTGCTTCTCATCGAGCACCTCGACATCGAGGCCGGCCTCCTTGGCCTGGGCAGACAGGAACGCGGCATAGGACTCGGGGTAGAGTTCGTTGGCCGGGGTATTGACCAGGTCGCGGGCCAACAGAACGGACTCGGCCACGGTGCGGGCAGCCTCGAACTCCTCGGAGGCGGACTTATCAGCCACGACGACGAAGGTGGCCGGCTGCTCCTCGTCCTTGAGCTCGGTGGAGCGGATGCCGCGGTACGAGTAGCCACCGAGGATGAGGCCCTCAACTGCAGCGGAAACGCCGAAGTCCGCTACAGTCGTCACAATCGTGCCTACGCCTGTGGTTGCGCGGGCAGCGCTGCCGGCGGCGCGGCGCAGAGCTTCATCGTCGAGCGCTTCAACATCGCCCAGGCCCAGCGCGATGACCTGTGCAGCACCGGCCTTCTGCGGGGCGGGGACCTTCACGATCTCCCCGGCCTTGCCGGTCGCGCCCACAGCCGCGAGAGCCTCATACGTCGAGCGCAGTGCGGACGAACCGAGAAGGGACGTGCCCGGAACCTCGAGGCCGTCTTCGCCAACAAAAGTGGCGATCAGCAGGGCGTCTGCCTGCTTGGGTGCCTTCTTGGCCAGCTCTACGGTGGGGAAAGAGCCGCGTGCGGGCAGTTCGAACGTGGAAGAAGCCACGATGTCCTCCTTGAGAAAGTGACAATGGGATACTCCTCACACCCTACCCGCGGTAGTGGCTGGTGCCGCTCAGGGGCGAAACTCTTGTATTTCTGCAGTCCTATAGGCAGCTAGGGGGTACGCTGTGAGGCATGTTGAATTACACCGTGACGCGAACTGAAAACCCCACCTCCCCGGAGCGCCTACAGGAGATTCAGGCGAACCCGGGCTTTGGCAAGTACTTCACCGACCACATGGTGACCATTGATTGGACCGAAGAGAAGGGCTGGCATGATGCACAGGTGCGCCCTTACGAACCGTTCAGCATGGAACCGGCGTCCACCGTATTTCACTATGGCCAGGCCATCTTCGAGGGCATCAAGGCCTACCGTCAGCCCGATGGCAGCATCGCCACCTTCCGCCCGGAGCAGAATGCGCAGCGTCTGCAGGCTTCCGCTGAGCGCATGGCCATGCCGCAGCTCCCAGAAGAGGAGTTCGTAGAGTCTCTGCGCCAGCTTGTCGACGTCGACCAAGCCTGGGTCCCCGAAGCAGGCGGCGAGGCAGCCCTGTACTTCCGCCCCTTCATGATCGCTACCGATGTATCCCTGGGCGTGCATCCGGCGAACTCCTACCGCTACGTTGTGATCGCTTCGCCTGCAGGCGCGTACTTCTCCGGCGGCATCAAGCCGGTATCCGTGTGGCTATCCACCGACTATGTTCGCGCCGCCCCTGGTGGCACCGGTGCTGCAAAATTCGCTGGCAACTACGCCGCGTCCCTCCTGGCTCAGGCGCAGGCAGCAGAAAAGGGCTGTGACCAGGTGGTCTGGCTGGATGCCATCGACCGCACCTATATCGAGGAAATGGGCGGCATGAACCTTGCCTTCATTTATGGCGAAGAGGACAACCAAACCCTGGTCACTCCGGCCCTGTCGGGCTCTCTCTTGCCGGGTATTACCCGCAAATCCCTGCTGCAGGTGGCTGAAGATATGGGGCTCAAGGTCGAAGAGCGCCGCATTACCTACAAGGAATGGGCCGACGATGTCGCCTCCGGCGCGATGAAAGAAACCTTTGCTTGCGGCACCGCCGCCGTCATCACCCCAGTGGGACATGTTATGGGCAATGATGTGGACTTCCACATCAACAATGACGAGGCCGGTGCGACCACCATGGCCTTGCGTGAGCGTCTCACCGGAATTCAGCGCGGCGCCGTGGAGGATATCCATGGCTGGCTGCACACGCTGGTGGAAGCGAAGTAATCTCGCCTTCTAGCTAAGCTCAGCGGCCAGCTGCACGAGCGGTAGGGCCGCGAGCGCGCCTAGGGGGTAGCCGGCGCTCAGGTTGAGGTCGAGGAGCGGGCTAAGCTCCAGCTCCTTGAACGCGAGGGCCTGCGCCGGTTCGGGGGACGTACTTCCCGCACGCAGCCAACCCTTGACACCGGGGGCGCTGCGTTCCGCGAGGACGGCTGCGGTGGCGGCCAGGGGGCCGGCGATAAGCACCGGCGTTCGCCGCAACGCTGCCTGTGCGATGAAACCCACCAGTGCTGCGAGGCTCGGGGAGCCAATGGTCTGCACGACCTTCCAGCCCTCAAGATTGCGGGCGCGGAACATAGCATCGCGCACAATCGTGACGCGGGTCTTCCACATCTGATCAGTTACGCCACCACTGGTGCGTGTGCCCAGAATGGCTACCGGTTCTGTGCGGGTAATGCGGCCCATGACCGCAGCGGCGACGGTCTCTCCGCCAATGCCAAAATCGGAGGTAAGGAGAAAATCTGCACCGGAATCCACTTCACGATCCGCTGTCTTCTTACCGAGCTCAACGTGGCGCTCGAGCTCTTCGGTGGACATGGCAGGCGCGACGTCAATAGCTGCTGCTTCGGCGCATTCAATGAACTCCACGCCGGCCTCCGCGCGGTGAGCTGCGGTGCTGATATCGTCACGCCAGCGCGCTTCGTCGGCACTGCTGTATGGCCCGATTCCGATGCCGTCGATGGTGCGATCCGCAATGCCGTGTGCGCCGGCGAACACTAGTGCGCGAGCGCGGGTGAGAGGCTGAGCCTTCTCGGAATCCTGCGCAGCAGCAAGCCATGCGGCGATCTCCGCAAGACGCCCTGCTTCATGAGGGGACGTGCTGCGCAGCTGTGGAATGGCGGTGAAATCTGGCATGAGTACTCCGAATTAAACGGCGGCTCCGCGCTCTACCTGTGGACGCGGGGTACGCCACTTGCGTGGCTGGGAAGCGCGGGAATAAGCGTAGAAGCCCAAGCCGAAGCCAGCTTCGGTGGTGCCCGGGAACTTCAGGCGCACAGCGTTGTTGCACTTGCGCGACAGCCAGATACCTTCGACAGCGAAGACCGCGATGACCACCATGGAAGCGATGGAGATAATGTTGGCCAAGTTCGGATTCCTGCTGCTGACGAACAAAAGCACAAAGAGCACGATGGCGAAGGGCATAACCCACTCGTTGAGGAAGCGGCGCGCATCTACCCAGTCACGCACGTAGCGGCGGACCTCACCTTTGTCACGGGCGAGGAGGTAGCGCTCATCGCCGGCAGCCATGCGTTCTTGTGCTTCCTTATTACGCGCGCGAGATTCTTGGCGCTCCTTGCGCTTATAGTCCTTCCACTCCTCCTTGGACATGGAGGCCTTGAGCTCCTTGCGGTGCTGATGGCGCTGGGCATCAGACATACCCTTGGGATCGCGCTTGACGCCGCGAGCGATTTCCTGCGCATCGCGTTTAGGGGTAGGGCGGCCCTTCGGCGGCGTGTAGCCCTTGCGGTGCGGTTTCTCGGCGGCGGCCTTCTCCTCGGGAGCCGGGGTCTGCTCGGCGGGGGAAGGGGTCTTTTCGTCTTTTTGCCACGGAAGTTTCACGATGTTTAGCGTACAAGGTTGTCACAACATTCTGGGAATAGGCCCGCCCTCATCGTCGTTGGGTTAAGTGACACGACACCAGTGCAAGCGAGACATCCTTTCTTCCTTCCGCGTGAGGGGGTAGGGTGGGCTCCAGAAAATTCCGTACATATTAAGAGGAGAAACCATGACCGCTCCCGCGTCTGCAACCGGAGTCATCCTGACCGACGCCGCTGCCGCCAAGGCAAAGTCCCTGCTTGAGCAGGAAGGCCGCGATGACCTGTCCCTGCGCATCGCCGTCCAGCCAGGCGGTTGCGCTGGCCTGCGCTACCAGCTGTATTTCGACGACCGTACCCTTGATGGTGACAAGGTAGACACCATCGGTGGCGTCAATCTCGTCGTAGACAAGATGTCCATCCCGTACCTCACCGGTGCCAAGATCGACTTCTCTGACACCATCGAGGCTCAGGGCTTCACCATTGACAACCCGAACGCGGGTGGTTCCTGTGCTTGTGGTGATTCCTTCAACTGATTTCCGGTTGAAGTCAGCGCTATAGAAAGCGGCGCTGTAGGCAGCAATAAAGCCCTCGCCGTGGTGGCGAGGGCTATATGCGTTTTAGAGCTTCACTGGGTAATCGCGCTGCTCAATCTGGGGATCGATGCGATCCTCCACAAAGATGCCGTGCCAAATCATAAACGACAATACGGTCCACAGGCGGCGGGAGTGATCGGAAATACCGTCGCGGTGCTCCTTGAGCATCTCGAGAACTTCCTTCTTGTTGAAGATGTCCTCGGTCTGGGACTCCGTAATCTGATCCTGTGCCCAGCCGAAGAGCTCGTCACCAGCTAGCCAGTGGCGCATTGGTACTGGGAAACCGAGCTTCTTGCGGTGTAGTACGTGCGGGGGAACAATCTGCTCCATCGCCTTGCGTAGTGCGTACTTGGTGGTGCCATGGGAAATCTTCAGCTCGTGTGGGATCGTCTCCGCAACCTTGAAAACTTCCTTGTCCAAGAAGGGAACGCGCAGTTCAAGGGAGTTGGCCATGTTCATCTTGTCGGCCTTGACCAAGATGTCGCCGCGCATCCAGGTGAAAAGGTCTAGGTGCTGCATACGAGCTACCGGGTCGAAGTCCCGCGACTGGGCATAAATCGGGGCGGTGACCTCTCGGTGATCCCACTCGCGCTTCGCCCAGGGAAGAACGCGCTGCAGCTGCTCAAAGTTAAAGGAACGCGCATTGCCGTAGTAGCGCTCTTCCATAGTCATAGAACCACGGTTAAGTAGGGACTTGCCCTTCATACCGTCGGGAAGCACCTGCGAGAGCTTGCCCAGCCCCTGGCGAAGTGGAGAAGGGATCTTTTCAAACGGTGCAAGAGATAGCGGCTCCTTATAGATGGTGTAGCCGCCAAAGAGCTCATCAGCGCCTTCACCAGAGAGCACCACCTTGACGTGCTTGCGGGCTTCCTGGGCTACGAAGTAAAGCGGTACCAGGGACGGATCCGCCACCGGATTGTCTAGGTACCACATGATTTTCGGCACGGCGTCGGCGTACTCCTCCGGGGAGACGATTTTGACGATGTGCTCCACGCCGATGGCTGCGGCGGACTCAGCAGCAACGTCCACCTCGGAGTAACCCTCACGCTCGAAACCTGTAGTGAACGTGAGCAGGTCTGGGTTGTGGCGCTTAGCCAGTGCCGCGATGGCGGTGGAGTCAATACCGCCGGAGAGGAACGAGCCTACGGTCACATCGGCACGCATGTGCTTCTCGACGCTATCCTCCAGCGCCCTCGCAATCTTGTCGAAGAGCTGCTGTTCCTCGCCCTGCTTGACGGGTTGGATGGGGAAGCGGGGTGAGAAGTAACGTTCGGCCACTACTTCTTCGCCTGGGCGCAGCGTGACGGTGCAGCCGGACTCGACGCGTCGAATGTTGGCATGCAGAGACTCCGGTTCCGGAACGTATTGCAGGTCGACGTAGTGCTCAATGGCGCGCTTATCAAGGCCCAGGTCTAGACCCAGCGAGTCTGCCATGCTGAGGATGCACTTCATCTCAGAGGCAAAGACCGTGCCTTTGCTCGTCGTTGCATAGTAGAGCGGCTTAATGCCGAATTGGTCGCGAGCAGCAAACATAGTGCGGGTTTCGGTATCCCAAATAACGAAGCCGAACATGCCGCGTAGGTGCTCGACGACGTCCTTGCCCCAGTGGTGATAACCCACAACGATGGGCTCGCCATCGCCTTGAGTATTAAAGGAATACCCTGCAGCGGTGAGCTCTTCACGAAGTTCGACGTAGTTGTAGATCTCGCCGTTAAAGGTCAGAGCGTAGCGCTCGGGGTTATCTTCTGGACCCCAGCGCAAAGGTTGGTCGGAGTGCTCCAAGTCGATGATGGACAGGCGGTTGAAGCCGAATGCAGCGTCCTCGTCGTGCCACGTGCCGGCTGCGTCGGGGCCGCGGTGACGCATGCACTGCAGGGACTGTTCGAGGGCTTCGAGGTGCTCGGCGGCGTTGCGATCGGCGCTAAGCAGCGTGCAGAGTCCGCACATAAACGTGTTTCTCCTTATATATGAAGGTTCATCTGCGACACACTTTACGGCCGTGTCTCAAGGATCTGCGAACCCCGCGCCGCGCTCCCCGTTAGGGTGCGAACTTTCGGATGATGGAGGGGGATTGGCCTTGTGAATTGAGTCATAGGGGGCAGGGGGTGGGTGGGGGAGCGGGAGTGATCTTGTGCAGGTGGGCCTGTAACATCCTGTTCGTTCATTATTTATGGAGCGAAATCATCCCCTCATCAGGCCAGCGAAAAGGTCTGAAACTCGAGCGTGATGCTCTATCCTAATTGGGTAGGAATGCTCCATGAGTATTCGAGAAGTTTGTGTGCACAGAAAGGCAGAACACACGTGGGACAGCGTAAAGAACGCAATCTCGCCCGCAAGGCTGGTCTAGCAGGCGTCATCGCCATGGGCGGCCTCGCTCTGGCGGGTTGTGATGTCGCAGCGCCGACCGCCGTGGAGAACCTCCTCGGTTTCGGCTGGCCAAAGGGTATTACCCCAGAGGCTGAATCGATGTACAACTTCTGGATTTGGGTCTGGGTTGCAGCTTGGATCGTTGGCTTCATCATGTGGGGTCTCTTCCTCACCGCCATTTTCCGCTGGAACGCAAAGAAGGCAGAAAAGGCTGGCAAGGGTGAGTTCCCGAAGCAGCTGCAGTACAACGTGCCGCTCGAGCTGGCGCTGACCATCATGCCGATTCTCATCATCATGGGTCTGTTCTTCTTCACCGTTCAGGCGCAGCAGAAGGTCACCGCACTGGATAAGAACCCGGAGGTTACCGTTGACGTGACTGCGTACCAGTGGAACTGGAAGTTCGGTTACGCCGAGAACAAGGTAGACGGTGAGAACTACGACGGCGCTGACATTGAGCGTCAAAAGCTCGCTGAGGAGTCCGCTACCGACCCAGAGGGTACCCCGAACCCGAACCCGATTCACGGCAAGTCCACCGGTGACATTTCCTACCTCAACTTCAACAAGATTGAGACCGTAGGTTCCACCGAAGAAATCCCGGTTCTGGTTCTTCCGGTAGATACCCCGATTGAGTTCCGTCTTGCATCCGGTGACGTATCCCACTCCTTCTGGATTCCGGAGTTTTTGTTCAAGCGCGATGTCTACGCGCATCCGGAGGTTAACGCACAGGAGCGTCGCTTCCAGGTAGAGAAGATTGAGGAGAAGGGTGCCTTCGTTGGCCGCTGTGCCGAGATGTGCGGTACCTACCACGCCATGATGAACTTCGAGCTGCGCGTCGTTGACCGCGCTGACTTCAATAAGTACCTTAAGTTCCGCGAAGAGAACCCAGAAGCTACCAACGCTGAGGCCCTTGAGTACATCGGTGAAGAGCCTTACGCTGTGACCACGTCTCCGTTCAACTCCCTGCGCGATACCCGCGATGCCGACAACTTTGTCGACACCGCTGAAGCGGCATAAGAAAAGGAACTGATACACAATGCGTGCAACATCTAAGGTCTTTTACGCCATTGCGACCTACCTCTTCGTGTCGCTCATCGTTTACGTCATCGGCGTGAACTACGTCAAGGATGACGGTTACCTCTACGGCCCTGAGTGGGTTGGCATCGTGGGCATGATTCTCGCTATGCTCCTGTGCCTCATGCTCGGCGGCTACCTGCACTTCACCGACAACCGAGTCGACCTAGCTCCGGAGGACTGGGAAGAGGCGGAGACCGAGGACAAGGCCGGTATTCTCGGCTTCTTCTCTCCGAACTCCATTTGGCCGCTAGCCATGACTGGTTCTATTGCGGTTCTCGGCCTCGGTATTATCTTCCTCTACTTCTGGATGATTGCCTTGGGTGCAGTCCTGCTCGTTGCTTCTGTAACCGGTCTGTCCTTGCAGTATGGTCTGCCGAAGGAAAAGCACTAAGAGGTTCCTTCTGCCGCTCCAATAAGCGCCACGACTTCTCGAGCCCTCGCCTCCTTTATGGAGCTCGAGGGCTTTGTCGATCGTCGAGTCGGATAGCCCTCAAGAAAGTTCCCATCGTCGCGCAAAAATTTCTCCAATGGGGGAGCGGTGGGGTGTCTCCCCCGTATGGCAGCGCCGTCTTTGAACCACTTTCAGCACGTAAAAGCCTATTTTCTTCGGGGGTCAACCGAAAGTTGCAAACCTGCACTGATCCACTGTTTGGGCTTGTGATTTATCTCATTGAAAGAATCGCGCCAAGTGCTTGCGGAACGAGCCGGCACGTTACCCATTCCTTTCGACGGCTATGGTGCTCTATGGGTAAGGGGTCGTGCTACCTGCATTAATGGGGCGTCGGAAAGCGTGGCGAAAAGTTCCCGTGACTTTCTGTCTTGAAGAATCGTGGAGCAGATATGGAATGGCTGTGAAGGTCTAGCTTGCAGCCTCCAAAAATCGGGGGGAATTGAGATGACTTATACGTCTTAACCGGCCATACTGTTATGCGTGACGAGCGTAGTTTCTAACCAAGGTATGGCAGCACCACGTGTTGCCGCGCTGAACCGACCCAACATGGTCAGCGTCGGCACCATCGTGTTCCTGTCTCAGGAATTGATGTTCTTTGCTGGACTGTTCGCGATGTGGTTTACCTCGCGTGCGAACGGCCAGGAGGGTGACTGGGCTGAGCACACCGCGCACATCAACGTGCCGATGGGCTTTGTCATCACGACTGTTCTGGTTCTCTCCTCCGTGACCTCCCAGTTCGGCGTCTTCGCAGCAGAAAGGGGTGACGTATACAAGCTCCGACTCTGGTACTCGGTGACCCTCGCGTTGGGTGTTGTCTTCTTGGGCATCATGGCCTTCGAGTGGACAGAGTTGATCATGGCAGGTGTGACTGTTCAGTCCTCCGTGTTTGGTTCGGTCTTCTACATTCTGACCGGTTTCCACGCGGCCCACGTGACTGCAGGTCTGATTTCCTTCGGAATCATCTTGGCGCGTATTGCCCGCTCCAAGTTCACGCCGGCACAGGCAACCGCAGCGATGGCAGTGTCTTACTACTGGCACTTCGTTGACGTTGTGTGGATTGGCGTTTTCGTAGTCATCTACCTAGTTAAGTAGGCCGTCAGCGCCGGAGCTTCCGGCCTACAGCCATTCACTTCCATGTACGAGTTATCTAAAGGAAAATGATGGATAACATCCAGCAGCCCGCCGCAGTGGAGGAGACCACTGCCGCGGCTAAGAAGACCCGCCGTCGCCGTAAGGCGAAGCGCACGCTTGCTGGCGTCTTCGCACTGAGCATCGGTCTCACCGGCGCAGGTGTCTTGGCTTCCGCCCTGACTCCGGACGCTCAGGTGGCTACCGCTGCCAAGGATGACCAGGCTCTCGTTCAAGAGGGTAAGGACATCTACGAAGTCGCTTGTATTACCTGCCACGGTGCGAACCTTCAGGGCATTGAGGACCGCGGTCCTTCCCTCGCCGGCGTTGGCGCCGGTTCTGTGTACTTCCAGGTTCACTCCGGCCGTATGCCGATGATGTCCAACGATGCACAGGCTGAGCGCAAGACCCCGCGTTACACCGAGCAGCAGACTTTGGCCCTTGCGGCATATGTTGCTGCCAACGGTGGTGGCCCGGACATTGTCTACAACGACGACGGCTCCATTGCCCAGGAATCCCTTCGTGGTACCAACTACAACGGACAGATTCAGGCAGAGGACGTTGCCAAGGGCTCCGAGCTCTTCCGCATGAACTGTGCGTCCTGCCACAACTTCACTGGTCAGGGTGGCGCACTGTCCTCGGGTAAGTTCGCTCCGCCGCTTGCTCCGGCCAATGAGCAGGAGATCTACCAGGCAATGCTGACCGGTCCGCAGAACATGCCGAAGTTCTCTGACCGTCAGCTGACCGCAGATGAGAAGAAGGACATCATCGCCTACCTTAAGTCTGCGAAGGAAACCCCGTCACCGGCAGGTTGGGACCTTGGCGGTCTCGGCCCAGTGGCTGAGGGCCTGGCAATGTGGATTATCGGCATCAGCCTTCTGTGCGTTGCCGCAATGTGGATTGGATCTCGCTCATGAGCAACGTAAAGAAGAATTACTCTCGCAAAGAGCTCGATGCTATGAGCAACGACGAGCTCGCCGCTCTCGGTACCGAGCTTGACGACGTCACCGTTGCGTTCCGCAAGGAGCGCTTCCCAGTCGAGGGTGACCCGGCGGAGAAGCGTGCCGCTGCCAACATCACCTTCTGGCTCGTTATTTCCGTGCTGATGGGTATCGCCTTCCTTGGCGTTTACCTGTTCTGGCCTTGGAAGTACAAGATGCTAGGTGAGGATGGCCTGTGGTGGCACACCCTGTACACCCCGCTTCTCGGTCTGACTTCCGGTCTGTGCATCTTGGGCCTTGGCTTCGCCATCGTTCAGTATGTGAAGAAGATTCTGCCGGAAGAGATTTCCGTGCAGCGTCGCCACGATGGTCCTTCCGACGAGGTTGACCGCCGTACCCTCACCGCTCTGCTAAATGACTCCTGGAACACCTCGACTCTGGGTCGTCGTAAGACCATCATGGGTCTGCTTGGTGGCGCCGGCGTTCTCTTCGGCTTGACTGTCATTGCCCCGCTCGGCGGCGCAATCAACAACCCGTGGAAGAAGCGCCACGAACTGGACTACACCGGCGACGGCACCCTGTGGACCTCCGGCTGGACCATGCACGAGAAGGGCGTCAAGCTCTACCTTGCTCGTGACACCGGTACCATCGCCGAGAAGCACGCTGGCGAGTCTGGTGAGCACTACACCACCCGCGGCCTTGCCCGCTTGGTGCGTGTTCGTCCGGAGGACCTTGCTGCCGGCGGCATGGAGACTGTCTTCCCGCTCGCAGCGGAGGACGTCAACGATGGCGCTGAGTGGTCCGAGGATAAGGACGTGTACGAGAATCACATGCACTCCATTCACGGAAACCGCAACGCTGTGATGCTCATTCGTCTGCGCAATGATGATGCCAAGAAGGCCATCGAGCGTAAGGGCCAGGAGGACTTCCACTACGGCGACTACTACGCCTACTCCAAGATCTGTACCCACATTGGTTGCCCGACCTCGCTGTATGAGGCACAAACCAACCGCATTCTTTGCCCGTGCCACCAGTCGCAGTTCGACGCTCTGCACTACGGTAAGCCGGTCTTCGGTCCGGCCGCCCGTGCACTGCCGCAGCTGCCGATCGAGGTGGACGACGAAGGCTACATGGTTGCCAAGGGCAACTTCGTTGAGCCCGTCGGACCTGCATTCTGGGAGCGTAAGTCATAATGAGTAATAAACTTGCCAAGATGGGCAACAACATGGACGAGCGCTATTCTGCCGCTGGCGTCCTGCGTACCCAGCTCAACAAAGTCTTTCCGACTCACTGGTCCTTCATGCTCGGTGAGATGGCGCTGTACAGCTTCATCATCCTGCTGCTGACCGGTATCTACCTAGCACTGTTCTTCGACCCTTCCATTACGAAGGTCATCTATGACGGTGCATACACCCCATTGAACGGCGTCGAGATGTCTCGCGCCTACGCCACCGCACTAGATATCTCCTTCGAGGTGCGCGGCGGCCTCTTCATCCGCCAGATGCACCACTGGGCAGCACTCATGTTCATGATGTCCATGATTGCTCACATGCTGCGCATCTTCTTCACCGGTGCGTTCCGTCGCCCGCGTGAGGCTAACTGGATCATCGGTTGCGCGCTCATCCTGCTGGGCATGATCGAGGGCTTCCTCGGCTACTCCCTCCCGGATGACCTGCTTTCCGGTGTCGGTCTGCGAATCATGTCTGCCATCATCCTGGGTCTGCCGATTATCGGTACCTGGCTGCACTGGGCCATCTTCGGTGGTGACTTCCCGTCCGACCTGATGCTGGACCGCTTCTACATCCTGCACGTGCTGGTTATCCCGGGCATCATCCTGGGCCTCATCGCAGCCCACCTGATCATGGTCTGGTTCCAGAAGCACACGCAGTTCCCTGGACCGGGTCGCGCTGAGAACAACGTTGTCGGTGTCCGCATCATGCCGGTCTTTGCCACCAAGGCAATTGGTATGGGCATGATGGTTGCTGGCGTACTGGCACTCATCTCCGGTCTCATGACCATCAACGCCATCTGGTCGCTCGGACCGTACAACCCGTCCCAGGTGTCCGCTGGTTCCCAGCCGGATATCTACATGCTGTGGACTGACGGTGTTGCCCGTGTCATGCCGGCATGGGAGCTCTACATCGGCAACTACACCATCCCGTCCGCATTTTGGGTCGCTCTGCTGTGTGGTCTCATGGTTATCTTGCTCTTCGCCTACCCCTTCATTGAGAAGAAGCTGACTGGCGACGACGCCCACCACAACCTCCTGCAGCGCCCGCGCGACGTTCCGGTTCGTTCCGCAATTGGCGCGATGGCCATCACCTTCTTCCTGCTGGTCACCCTCTCCGGTGGTAACGACCACGTGGCTAACTTCTTCCAGATCTCGCTGAATGCAATGACCTGGGTTGGCCGCATCGGTCTTATCGTCCTGCCTCCGATTGCGTACTTCATGACCTACCGTATTTGCGTTGGTCTGCAGCGTTCCGACCGTGAGGTCTTGGAGCACGGTATCGAAACTGGTGTTATCAAGCAGCTTCCGAACGGTGCCTTTATCGAGGTTCACCAGCCGCTCGGCCCAGTTGATGACCATGGCCACCCGATTCCGCTCGAGTATGCCGGTGCTCAGGTTCCGAAGCAGCTCAACCAGCTGGGTCTGGCTGACTCCGAGACCCAGGGCATCTTCTCCCCGGATGACGCTGGCATCATGTCCCGTGCACAGGAGATCCGCGAAGAAAACCACGCTGAGGAGGCGGAGATGTTCCGTCAGCTCAACGAGGCTAACCGTCGCGACGATGAAGAGAACGGCCGCATCTAGCGCCACCTTCTGAAACACGCTCACTGAGCCCGCTTCCTTCCTACCTAGGAGGGGAGCGGGCTTTTGCGATCCTTGGGGACGCAATGCTTGGCGACGTCCCCCTGACTTGCCTGAGTGTGGTGTTTGTCACAGTGTGGTGTGGGGTGTTTGATAATCCGCCGTCTATATGTGGTGTTGGCAAGAGTATGTTCGAATGGGTGTGTTGTTTTGGTCTAGTTGTGGTGGTGTGTTGTGGGGTCTGGTGTGGTGTTGGGTTGGTTGGGTAGTGTGGTGGCTAGAAAGGGTGTTCGTATTGTCTAGTATTTAAGGGGGGGTGTCACTTATGGTGGCAACCACAACTTCTTCTTCTTCTGTTCCGTTGGCGTATTTTTCTCATTCGAATCCTGATGATCCGGTATGTGTTGCGGGGATGTTTCTGCGGCGTGCGGAGTATGAGTTTTGGTTACATAATCTTCCGGCTTTGGAGGCTGATTCTGATAGTGAGGTGATGAAGCTTTCGGTCAGGACTGCTAAGACTGCTAGGCAGGTGGCGAAGAATGTGATGGGGGTTCTTCGGCTTCAGGAGTTACCGAAGGTTAAGCAGTTGCAGGATTCTAAAGCCTTGTTGGATATGGCGTCGCTGGTGGCGATTGATGAGGTGATGTCAAAGCTAGGCAGTCCGACCAGGAGGGTGGTGGCAGAAATTGATGAGAATCTTTCCCGCTGGTTTGTGCCGAAGCGGCCTAATCAGGTGTTTCCGACAGCGAGTCAGATTCGGCGCCGGGTGCGTGATATCGCCAAAGTACTGGATGATTCAGTAGCGTTTCGTGATACGCGCAAGAAGAACCGGTATTCCATCCTGACTAAAGGCCAGCGGGCCTATCTTGAGTTAGAAGTTGATTCCACTGTGGGTGTGGTCATCCACGAGATCATTAAAGAAGCCGCCAGAAGGCATGAGGTCTCCATGGCGGATGCCATGGTGTTGTTGCTGTCGGGCAGCCTGGAGCCTGAAGCAGCGAAAGTGGTGGTGCATACCTATAAGGCGTCTGATGTGGAGGGGGTACCGGTGTTTGTTCAGGGCCATGGGTGGCGTGGTGGGGATATTCCAGCGGCCACGGTGGTTGAGCGGGATTTAAGCCGGGTGCCTCAAGCTTCTGATTCTTATTGTCCGTCGGATTTTGTGCGTAAGTATGTTGAGGGCCGTGATGGGACGTGTCGGGCTGGGGGTTGTGATGTGCCGGCGTGGATGTGTCAGTTGGATCATCGGATTAATTATGCCGAGGGTGGGCCAACTCATCCGTATAATTTGGTGTGTTTGTGCCAGCGTCATCACAATATGAAGACCGAAGGCAGAGCCTTCTACATTTTGGACCCGGTTACCGGGGATGTGGTGTGGCTATTGGCTGATGGCAGTTGGGTGACAACGCAAGCCACTGGCCCGCTGGCACCGTCGATGCGCAGGTGGGCTCGCACTGTTGCGGAGGATGTTATGGCACACCGGGCAAAGATGCATGAAGATGCCAAAGCATTAAAGGTGGAGTTGGACAACGGTGAGATTGTGGAAGTCTTTGATATGACTGACCCGGCAGACCGAGACAACACTGGCGGCGGCGATATTCCCTTCTAGAAGGTTGGGGCGGCGATGCAGTGGGCTTGCTCGTCGTCAGAAACGACGAGGAGGGGCTAGGAACCCGGCGAAAAAGTGAGACTTGGGTAACGGTGATTTTCCTATCGTCGTCAGAAACGACGCCGGTGGAACGATTCGCGGCACCGGTACAAAGCTTCTTCGTCGCCATAGACGACGAAAAGGTGGCGGCGCCATATTGAGAGAGGGAGATAGGAATCGTCGTCTAGAACGACGAGATAGGAAATGAGCGTATTTAAGGGAGGCGAGTATAAGGATCGTCGTTTCGCACGACGATAAGAGCGCTCGGCTGGGGAAGGGCGGTGGTGCTAAGTGGCTGCGGTGGGCTTCTTTTGGGCGTGTTTATGTCTATGTGGCGCCCATATGTGCGGAGAAGATCGCTTGGTTAAGGCCCGTAACCTTCTGTTTACCTGCGCATTACCTTCGCGATGTGAGTGCCCCGACGGGAATTTTGAGGCCCAGATCTCTGATTGGGGTGACGTGGGTGACAGGAAAACCGCTGGAAAACAGCACTTTTTCCGGTGGGAAAAGTGTGCCGGAAGGGTTATGTGGGGCCACTGGTACTCCAAATTACGGCCAGGTGACAAAGGTCACATTCTGAAATTCTCTTACGGATTTCAGTTGGAATTCTCCGCAATGGTCCGGTTGTTGTCGAGCCTTGTGGTGGCTTGTCGTCGCAGGTAGGAGGGTGTGAACGGTGGCGCTTGCGTGTTAATGGTGTCTTAATTCTCGGGCCAGTCTCATTTGGGTTGACGTTTGGTAACAGGACGGTAACGGAGCGGGATTCGTGTTTCCAACTCGACATCGCTTGTGATGGTTTCGTAACCTATTCGAGACATTGAGTTACCGACACGGTGTACCAAGCACCGGTGCTCAATACGAACTGAAGATTTAAGCGCCGCGTCTGGCCCCTCCTAAAATTTGGGGGCCGAGCGGAGGTGGCCCTACAGGAATGGGTCACCGTCGAACGCTAGGCCCGCCCATGGGTTAGAGCTTTCGTTGCGCTCCGAGAGAACTACGTTCTGTGTGGAGGCAGCGAAGGTAGGCGCACTGGAAGATTTGGAGTTTGAATTCGTGGCTAAGCACCGTCGCCAGGGCAACCTGAACACCCGTCGCATTGCAACCACCGCTGCTGTCGCAGCAACCGCAGCCGTTACCGTACCGGCTGCCGCCAACGCCGCCGAGGTCGTCGTTCCGAACACCGACATTCGCTTTGAGGTCGCTGGCTTGGAGAACGTTCCGAACATCAAGCAGGTTCCGAACGTTGATAAGTACGTCCCGTCCCTGAAATCCAACCAGGGCTCCGACTACGCTGCCTCCGTTGAGGCACCGGTAGCGCAGGAAGCTCCGGCCCCTGCCCCGGTTAAGTCTGTTGGCGAGAAGGTCCTCGAGGCTGCTCGTTCTGCAGTTGGCTCCCCGTACGTTTATGGCGCCAACGGTCCGAGCGCTTTTGACTGCTCTGGTCTGACCTCCTGGGCTTACCGTCAGGCTGGCGTGGAGATCCCGCGCACCTCCCAGGCGCAGGCATCTGCCGGCACCCAGGTTTCCCTGGATGCTCTTCAGCCGGGCGATATCATCGTTTACTACTCCGGTGCATCTCACGTTGGTATCTACACCGGCCATGGCACCATCATTGACGCGCTGAACACCGGCACCCCGGTTGGTGAGCGTTCCCTGAACTACATGCCGATCCACTCTGCTGTTCGCTTCTAAAAGACGGCCCAGAGGACATTTTTAACCCCTTCCGCCACACTCGTCACGTCGAAGATGAGTGTGGGGAAGGGGTTCCGCTATTGTTAATCGGTAGTCTTTTGCTTTCCCTCGGCTGAGGCTATACTTCAGTCAACTATTATTATTTTCTTAGATATCGGGGTGTCCATGTCGCGTCGCCGTCTTGCTTCTGTCGTCACCGCATGTGCGGTGACGGCAGTTCCACTGACCGTAGTTGTTCCTTCGGTTGTCGCTCAGGAGATTCAGCAGGAGGACGCGCCGGAGGATCTCGCGGGGCTCATCGAGCGTATGGCGGACGTCGCTCAGCGCGTGTCCGCCAAAGGCGAGGAAGTCAAGGGGCTCGAAGATGAGATCGAGAAGACCGAAAAGCGAATTGGCGAACTCGATGAACAGGCAGCGGGAGCTCAGCGCAACGCTGATGAGGCCACTGCAGCAGTAGCGGAACAACAGAAGCGCATTGATGCGTTAGCGCAAAAGCGCTATCGGCGTAACGCGGCGTCGCCGATCGCAGCGGCGCTCGATGCTGAAGATGTCGCTAGCGCTGTGGAGCGTATGGGCTACCTTGGCGCGTTATCGAAGGCTGCTAAACGTGAAGAAGAGGCCATGGTGGCCGCCTCCGCAGCGGCTGATTCTGCTCACCGGGAAGCGGTCGATGCGGCTGAGGAGGCACGCCGTACCCGTGATGAATTGCAGGCCAAGCGTACGGCCCTCATGGAGGAGCAATCTGAGCTCGAAGAACAACAGAAAGAGCTAGAAGAGAAGGTAGATTCTCTCAGCCCTGAGGCACGCCAGGCATGGGTTGAGCACTTTGGCGGCCTTTCCGATATTGACCTTGCTGCCCTTGTGGATGGTTCTGGCTCTGCTGCCGTGCAGGCAGCAATGACTCGTCTGGGTGCACCGTATGGTTGGGGTTCTGCAGGGCCGGACACCTTCGATTGCTCAGGTCTGATGGTGTGGAGCTATAAGCAAATGGGCAAGAGTATTCCGCGCACGTCGCAGGCGCAGATCGCTGGCGGCACGCCGGTGCCGCTGGATCAGTTGCAGCCAGGTGACATTGTGGGCTACTACCCTGGTATTACTCACGTGGGCATGTATATCGGCGATGGCCAGGTGGTTCATGCATCGACGTACGGCGTACCGGTTGCTGTGGTGCCCCTTAATTCCATGCCAGTTCAGGGCGCTGTCCGGTACTAGCGCATGTCACGGACACTCCTGGTCACGAATGATTTCCCGCCCACCATTGGGGGAATTCAGTCCTACCTGCGAGATTTCCTCCGCACTCTGGACCCGCGGGACGTCGTAGTTTTTGCCTCAACCCAGGATGCGGATGCAGCCGCTGATTACGATAAGTCGGTGGACTATACGGTGGTGCGCTGGCCGCGTAAGGTGATGCTGCCGACCCCGGCCACGGCCCGTGAGATGCAGCGCCTCATCCGTAAACATGACATCGAGACTGTGTGGTTTGGTGCGGCGGCTCCTCTCGCGCTGATGGCATCCGCGGCACGGAAAGCGGGGGCACACCGCATCGTGGCGACGACGCACGGACACGAAGTGGGCTGGTCTATGTTGCCCGGGGCCCGCCAGGCGCTGCGCCGGATTGGAGACACATCTGATGTTGTCACCTACATTTCGGAGTACACTCGCCGTCGATTGACTAGGGCCTTTGGCCCACACCCGCGGTGGGTACACCTGCCGTCCGCGGTAAGCCTCGAGGACTTTGTGCCCGCAACGGAGACGCAAAAGGTAAATGCGCGCCAGCATTTTGGCTTGGGTAAAGGTCCCGTCATCGTATGTATCTCACGGTGGGTGCCACGCAAAGGTCAAGACCAACTGCTGCGCGCCATGCCGCGGGTGCGGGAGACTTATCCGGATGCTCAGCTGCTTATTATTGGACGTGGAAGCTATGGGTCCACATTGCGGGTTCTAGCGAAGCAGTACTGTCCTGATGCTGTGCTTAGAGAAGCACGGGACAGTGAAGAATTACTCATGGCACTGCATGCAGCAGATATATTTGCCATGCCGGCTCGTACCCGCGGGGGAGGGCTCGACGTCGAAGGCTTGGGAATCGTCTACCTCGAGGCGCAGGCGGCGGGCCTGCCGGTCATCGCGGGGGATTCCGGTGGAGCCTCGGAGACTGTCACCCCTGAATCGGGCGTTGTGGTGCGAGGAGCGGTGCTCGCGGAGTTGGAGGAAGCGGTGGAGCGGCTGCTTGGCGACGTCCCCCTGAGGCACCACATGGCGATCTCCGGACGCCGCCACGTGGAGGAGCACTGGACGTGGGACATTATGGGAGCGCGTCTGCGCGACGTTCTTGAATGTGACCGGAGCTAAGCCGGCGGTATATCCTACTAGTCATGCTTGAACACTCTCCCTCGGCCGACGGCGACCACACTGGCCTCACTATTGGTTTCGATATCGGCGGCACTAATCTTCGTGCTGCAGTCATCGATGCAGCTGGAGAGATTGTAGATTCCACAAGCGTGCCCACGGCTACGGATGCAGGCCAACTGGAAGATGACATCGTTCGGTGTGTGGAGGAACTCTCAGTCCGCCATGACATCACTGCGGTAGGTCTCGCCCTCGCCGGGTTCTTGGATCCCGAGTGCGAAGTGGTGCGTTTTGCTCCGCACCTGCCGTGGCGTGACGCCAATGTGCGTGAGACGTTGAGCAAGCGCGTGGATGTACCGGTTCGCTTGGAACACGATGCTAATTCGGCTGCATGGGGCGAGTGGCGTTTCGGTGCCGGCCGCGGCGCCAAGGAGTGGGTCTTCTTTGCCGTGGGCACTGGAATCGGAGCTACGTTGTTTACCGAGGGCCGCATTTACCGCGGTGCCTTCGGAACTGCCCCCGAGTTCGGGCACCTTGTTGTCAACCCCGGTGGCCGCTTGTGCTCTTGTGGCAAGCGCGGCTGCTTGGAGCGCTACGCTTCCGGTACTGCACTGCCGGACACCTTTGCAGATTTGCGTGGGAAGTATGAGACCGCGCTTCCTAACAAGCCCTCCGGTGAGGACATTACTGCCGCGGCGCGTCTAGGAGATCCGCTGGCCACAGCCGTCATGGAGGACTTCGGGCAGTGGCTCGGCCAAGGCCTGTCAATGGTGGCGGACGTACTTGATCCGGAGCTCATTGTTATTGGTGGAGGCGTGTCGCAGGACGCAGATCTATTCCTCGATACCGCCCGTGAGTGTATGGCACAACAGATTGTCGGTGCCGGTCACCGACCCTTGGCGCGCGTTGCGACCGCCGAGTTGGGCTCGGCGGCAGGTATGATCGGTGTCGCTGATCTCGCTCGTCAGGAGCACCGAGGTTAACACCGCACACTTTCCCTTCGCGGAGGCATCCGCGTGGCCGGCACAACCAGATAGGACTATAAGCGATGCGAAACAAGTGGTATTGGGCTTTTAAGCACATCTTCTTTGGCCCTGCCTTGCGGGTATGGAACTGTCCATGGTCTGAGGGTATGGAACGCATCCCAGAGTCCGGCCCGGCCATCTTGGCGTCGTCGCATCAAGCGGTCATGGATTCTTTCTATTTTCCGCTGTTGTGCCCGCGGCAGATCACCTTCCTGGCTAAGAGCGAATACTTCACCACCCCTGGACTGGTGGGGCGAGTGCAGAATTGGTTCTTTAGCTCCGTGGGCCAAGTGCCCATTGACCGTGTGGATAAGAACGCTAGCGATGCCATGTTGAGCAGCGCGCAGCGCATTATGGGGCGCGGCGATCTGTTTGGTATCTACCCAGAAGGTACGCGGTCGCCGGATGGCCGCATCTATAAGGGCCGCACCGGCATGGCCCGCATTGCGCTGACCACTGGGGAGAAGGTCCTGCCGATTGCCATGATCAATACGCGAAAGGCAAACCCCATTGGTACGTGGATTCCGCGTCCGGTGCGCGTCGGCATGCGCGTGGGCGAGCCTATCGATCCCACCGCGTGGGCAGCAGAACGTGGCCTTGATCCAGAGGATCACGACACTGCCCGCGCCTTCACGGACTATGTGATGAAGCAGTTGGCGGAGCTGACTGGGCAGCCATATGTGGATGTCTACGCCTCTGATGTCAAGGCATCCCTGCAAGCTGGACACGGCTACCCGGAAGGGGCCGAGCCCGGTTCGGAGGCGCAGTAATCTGTGAGCTCTACTCTCGCTCAACGCCTTGCCTGGCCTGATGTAGCGAAAGGAATATCCATCCTTGGCGTGGTTTTGCTCCACGTCACCTTAGTCGTTCCTGAAGCCCAAGATACGTGGCTGGCAGCCTTTAACATGTGGCTGGATCCGTTGCGCTTGCCTTTGTTCTTCCTTGTCAGTGGCTACTTTTCCCAGAAGGTCTTTCGCTTTAGCTTTGCCGAGCTTGTCACACGGCGTCTGTGGTACTTCTTTGTGCCCTATGTGGTGTGGATGCTCATTGAGCAGCAAACAAAACGAGTGGAGTATCACTGGGTCTTCGGGGATCCAATTTTTGACCCGAATCAGATGCTGGCTAGTCTTCTCGTCGGCCACTCCATGGCGTGGTTCCTCTATGTGCTTATTCTGTTCAATCTCTTCTTGTGGTGTGTGCGCACGCTCCCGGGATGGTTGGGGTTTTTATTGAGCTTTTTCCCAATCGTCTTCATGGCGTGGCAAGCGGAGTTTCAGTCTATCGCCAAGGCGGTCATGTTCCTGCCCGTGTTCGTGGCAGCGGCCTACTTCCGTGACGCGATTGCGGCCTTCGCCGATGCCTTAGAGGCGCCGTTTAGGGGGCGCTGGGGACAGCGGGCTTTTTGGGCATATTCGGGCATGATGGTCGCCTACGCTGTAGGTTTCTTTATTCGTCGCGCCTGGGACCAGCGAGCTAACCCCGTGGAGGTGGCGTGGCCGCTTCCTGGCGCGGAGGTGTTGGCGGACCATGACCTTCATATTCTGGTGCGCATGGTGGAGCAGTTCTTTGAGGTTCCCGTGGGTATCGCCGTGGCGGTAGCTGTCTCCTATATTCCAGCAGTGTCGACAGGGCTTAGATTCATCGGCGCACACACGCTCCCGATTTATCTGGGGCATCCGATTGGTCTGACTGTCCTGTATGGCTTCCCCATGGCGCTCTACCCACGAGACGTGTCTTTGACAGGGCAGTGGCCGTTGGATAATACGTGGTTCTGGCTGAGCATGTGCGTGGTCTACGCGGGGCTGGCGTCACTGACGCTGTGGGCCTTGGGCAAGATTCCGGTGGTGGGCTGGTCGCTGAAGCCGCCGGCGTTGGAACGTCGCCAAGCAGAGCCCATTGAGCCACTGGAGAACCAGACTGCCGAGGCCACAAGCAGCACAGTATCGCGAGGATAGTCGTTCCTCGGACTGCGCTGCCACCAGGAGCACGGCAGGTGTGGCGCCGGTGCTGAGTATAGGCCCCGGTGACAATGGGGAATGGAAGAGAGGCTAGGATACGAAACCGTGCGCTACTTCTACGACACCGAGTTTATCGAGGACGGATCGACCATCGAGTTGGTCTCCATCGGCATCGTGGGCGAAGACGGTAGCGAATATTATGCCGTGTCTACCGATTTTGACCCATCCAAGGCGAATGCCTGGGTACGTGAGAACGTCCTAGACAAACTGCCGAGTCCAGGCAACGAGGTGTGGAAGTCCCGCGCCACTATCCGTGAGGAGCTCCTCGAGTTTATGGGCGGCCATTCCAGCCCCATTGAGCTGTGGGCATGGGTCGGCGCTTACGACCATGTGGTCTTGGCTCAGCTCTGGGGCGACATGGCTGGGCTGCCCAAGGGGCTGCCGCGCTACACGCGTGAGCTGAAGCAGTATTGGGAGTTTGCCGGCCGCCCCACGCTGCCGCCCGTGCCGAATGGGAACCACGATGCGCTTGTCGACGCCCGCCATAACCTCGCCAAGTTCCGCACCTGCGAGCAACATCTGCCGTTGAGCCGCGGCAACCGCGTGAATCTATAAGGTGGGGCAATCGGGGGATTAACTAACGCACTATAGGCGCGAGATGGTTTAATACTGGGTGTGAGTTGGACAGTAGATATTCCCAAAGAAGTGCTTCCTGATCTGCCGCCGCTGCCGGAGGGCATCAACGAGAAGTTCCAGGACGTTATTGCACGTGAGGCCAAGCAACAGCCTAGCTGGGACCAGCTGCAAGCAGATAACGTGCGCAAGATTCTGGAATCGGTCCCGCCCATCGTCGTGGCCCCGGAAATTGAGGAGCTCAAGCGCAAGCTTGCCGACGTCGCCTTGGGCAAAGCCTTCCTCCTCCAGGGCGGCGATTGCGCAGAGACTTTTGAATCCAACACTGAGCCGCACATTCGCGGCAACATCAAGACCCTGCTGCAGATGGCTGTGGTCTTGACCTATGGCGCGTCTACCCCGGTAGTGAAGCTGGGCCGTATTGCCGGCCAGTACGCGAAGCCGCGTTCCTCTGATCTCGATGCGAACGGCCTGTACAACTACCGCGGCGACATCGTCAATGGCGTTGAAGCCAACGAGGAGTCTCGCCGCCACGACCCGGCCCGCATGATTCGTGCCTACGCAAACTCTTCGGCTGCGATGAACCTGGTTCGCTCCCTCACGCACTCCGGCACCGCGGACTTGTACCGCCTGCATGAGTGGAACCGCGAATTCGTGGCGAACTCGCCGGCGGGTGCCCGTTACCAGGCTCTGGCCAACGAGATTGAAAACGGCCTGGCGTTCATGAATGCCTGTGGCGTGTCCGATGAAACCCTGCGCTCGGCGGAGATTTACTGCTCTCACGAAGCCCTGCTGAAGGATTACGAGCGCTCCATGCTGCGACTCGGCACAGATTTCAATGGGGAAACCAAGCTCTATGATTTGTCCGCTCACCAGTTGTGGATCGGCGAGCGTACCCGCGGCATCGAGGACTTCCACGTGGCGTTTGCGTCCATCATTGGCAATCCAGTGGGCATCAAGCTGGGCCCTGGCGTGACTCCGGAGCAGGCAGTGGAGTACGCGGAAAAGCTTGACCCGAACCGTGAGCCGGGCCGCCTCACCATGATTGCTCGTATGGGCCACGACAAGGTGCGCTCCGTACTGCCCCCGATTATCAAGGCAGTGGAGGAATCCGGCCACAAGGTGGTCTGGCAGTCCGACCCGATGCACGGCAACACCTTCACTGCGTCCAACGGCTACAAGACCCGCCACTTCGACAAAATTGTCGATGAGGTTCAGGGATTCTTCGAGGTTCACCGCGAGCTGGGGACCCACCCAGGCGGCGTGCATCTCGAGTTCACCGGTGAGGACGTGACCGAGTGCCTCGGTGGCGCTGAGGATATCACCGACGTAGACCTGCCGGGCCGCTACGAATCTGCCGTGGACCCGCGCTTGAACACCCAGCAATCGCTGGAGCTGTCCTTCCTCATCGCGGAAATGCTGCGCAACTAGCAGCTAGTACGGTCTCCAGAGAATCGGCCACGTGCCGTATTCTCCGGAGCCAAACCACCACGCCGCCACCGCAACGGCGAGCGTGGCGAGGCTCACGAGGATAAGAAACCCGAAAAGGGAGACCGCGCTGCGATTGGTCAGCGGGCGTTCCTCGGGTTCTTCTTCAGCACCGGCAGGAGCATAGGACTCCTCGACCGGCACCGGCGGCTCAGCCGGAGGGGGAGCCACGGGCGGTTCGACGCGTGTCTCGAAGTCTGGTGCAACTGGCTGGGGCGCGTCAGACCGCGGAGTGTTGAGTGCAGAGGTTGCCTCGAAGACTCGGGTATTGCCTGTGCCGGCAAAATCCGTGGGTACCGCGGCGGTGCGGGCAGCGGCCGAATTATGGGGGATGGGGACTGTAAAGGCCGGCAGCTGAAGCTCGCGGGAGACATCGTCCAAAGCATCGAGGAACTCGCCTGCATCGGCGAAACGCTCGCCAGGGTGGCGTGCGGTGGCGGTGGCCACGAGGGCATCGAAAAGCATCGGCACGCCCTCGATACGTGAGGAGGGCGCGGGGACATCCGCGTGGACGCGGGCGGTGGCATGGGCCAGCGGAGTTTCACCACTGAAGGGAACGGTGCCTGTGAGCAGCTCGAAGAGCACAATTCCCGCCGAATAGACGTCGGAAGCCGGTGAAATCTCCGCGCCGGTGACCTGCTCCGGGGAGAGGTAGCTGACGGTGCCGACGATCTGGCCGGAGCTATCGTGCTCTGCACTGGTTGAGCGCACGAGACCAAAGTCACCCACTTTGACGCGATGCGTGTTCGTGATGAGCACGTTATCCGGTTTGATATCGCGGTGTACGAGCCCGGCGTCGTGGACTTCGCTGAGCCCTGCCAGTACCGAATGCATGACACCAGCGGCGGCATGTGGTGGCATGGGGCCACGCTCCGCGAGAAGCTCGCGCAGGGTACCGCCAGTGATGAGCTCCATAATGAGATAAATAGGCAGTCCGTCCGCGGAGAAGTCATGGACCCCGACGAGGTTGGGGTGGCTCAGTTGCGCCATGGCGCGGGCCTCGCGCTCGAAACGAGTGACGAAAACGGGGTCATCGTGATAGCGCTCATCCATGACCTTGGCGGCGACGGCGCGGCCCAAACGCATATCCACGCAGCGGTACACAGTGGACATGCCGCCGCGGGCGATCGGCTGGTCGATACGATAGCGTCCCTCAAGAATGTCGCCCACGTTCAGCCTTGTCATGGATTCCAGTATGGTCGATCCTCTCCTCAAAGTGTGATCCCGCTACAGTTGTGTCTGTGACTAATTCTGCGAAACCTGAAGAGAATTCCCATCCCGAACTGGTCGAGTTGCTCGCCGGCGAGGAGCTGCTGACGCTCAAAGACGTGGCTGAAAAGCTGGATCTTCCTATCACCCGCGTCTTTGACTTGCTCAATGCCCGCAAGTTCATTGCTTGGCGTGACCCAGAGGGAAACCGCCTAGTCCCTGCGTCCTTCTTTAACTCAAAGGGCGCTATTTCCAAGTACGTCTCGGGCGTGATTACGGTGCTTTCGGACAACGGGTGGCACGATAACGAAATCCTTGCGCACCTCTTTACTGAGGATGACTCGTTGCCGGGACGTCCCATCGATGGATTGCATGGCCACCTCGCGCGCGAGGTTATTCGGCGCGCGCAGGCTTCGGCCTTTTAATCGTCGGCCTTTTAATCGTCGGCGCCCTTGAGCGCCGACCTGGCAGGAACACCAGCAAAGATCCACTGCGTGGCGCTCCACGCTACGACCACCATGCCGATAACCCAGAACCAGTTGTAGAGCTGGTGGTTTCCGTCACCAGCAAAGGCAACTCCAATGAAGAAGGTGACGCCCGTGGCTAGCTTGAGGATGGGCAACGGCGGGCGGAACGTGCCCATCAGCGTGGACACTGAGGCGTAGTACCAGGGCAGCGTGACGGAGTTGAAGACGAATGCCACCTGGTAGGCCGCCGCCGTGGCGGCGATGGCTCGGCGCACGCCGGTGCGCCCCCACCACCACACCAAGACGAGCCCGAGCAGCATGAGGACCATGCCAGCAGAACGCAACACTTCGAGCACGCCGTTGTAGGTCGTATCGGGTGAGAAGAATTGGATGAGGGGCACGAGGACGTCGGCAAGCAGCGTCGGTCCTGCCAAGGGGTTGATGACCTTGGAGTTGCCGCTGATCTGTGAGAGCCAGCCCCACGAGCTTCCCGACGCCCACGTGATCACCGCTACCGCAATCGCGACCTCAGCTACGGCCACGAATCCTGACAGCAGAAAGACTCCGACACGTTTGAGCGTCTTCGTCCCTTCCGGCGCCCAGTGGTGAACCATGAGCCACACGATGAATGGCGCGGCGAAGACAGCCGTTGCTTTGAGTGAGACCGCAATGCCTACGAGCAGGAGGCTGGCATGGAACTTGTGGTGCACCGCCGCGAGAAGCCCCAGAGAGACCAGGCCGACCATGACTGATTCGTTGTGCATGCCGCCGATGAGATGCAGAATCATGACTGGGTTGGCCACACCAAGCCACAGCGCTAATGCTGGATCGCCGCCGATGGCGCGGGCCAGACGCGGAATGGACCAGGCAATGACTGCGAAGCCGATGACGGAAATGATCTTGTAGACGATAATGCCGGCAGCAACGTGGTCACCCACCAACTGCGTAACGCCTTTGCCCATCCACAAATGCAGCGGACCATAAGGCGTGGTGGTGTTGCGCCAGTCATGGGACACTTCTAAAAGGAAGGGGCCCGGATTGACCGCGGCACCTTCGGTGTAGGGATCGAACCCATCGCGCACCATGGCTCCCTGCATGAGATAGGAATAAACATCCCGGGAGGCGAGTGGCGCGGCCACCAGCAGTGGGGCAATCCAACTGAGTAACATGCGCTGGATGTCTCGCAGGCCCCCCTCAGGTTTCGGGTCCTTGAGTTGCGGGGCAATGACGTGGCGCCCTGCGAGAACCCACGCACCCACAAGACCGAAGAGGCCAACCCAATACAGCACCATGCCGATGTTGCGGCCGTGCCCATAGGCGAGGAAGCCGATATTGAGCGCCTCCAGCGCCCCGCCTCGGTTGCGAGTTGCGCCGCCGGAGAAGGACGCCAGCGCCAGAATGATGCTGGCGACAATGCCCAAGGGAAGCGGGTTGGGGATGCGTAGGGCAACACGCGTGGATGTGCGGGCGGCCATGCTACATCCGGCGAGCGGTGGATTTGCGGGCAAGATTCTCCAGCGTCGCCGTGACTTCCGGGGAAACTTGGGCGTTGTGCAGGTGCGACAGGCCCGACTGTGTTAGCTCGCTGATGCGCTGCTCGACGACGTCCGGCGCTCCCGACGAAGCGATAATCTCCGCCATACGCGAAATCTCCTCGGGGTCTTCGGTCTGGCCAATGAGTCGACGAAGTTCTGCCGCGGCGGCAGGGTCTGACGCATCTGCGCGCTGCAGCGCGAGAGAAAGCAAGACGGTGCGTTTACCTTCGCGAAGATCATCGCCAGCAGGTTTACCGGTAATGGCGGGGTCACCAAAGACGCCGAGGAGATCATCACGAAGCTGAAAGGCGATACCAATATCGCGACCATAGCCGCGGAAGGCGGAGATGAGCTTTTCCGATGCCCCTGCCACAGCAGCTCCTAGGTGGAGCGGGCGTTCGATGGTGTAGGCAGCCGTCTTAAACCGGTTGACGGAATCCGCCAAGGAGGCATCCTCTGAGCCCTCAGCCTCGAGCGAGATATCCAGCATCTGGCCGCCAATCACCTCGCGGCGCATACCGCGCCAAGGGGCGCGCACGCGGGCAAGAGCCTCAGGGCTCAGGCCTGAATCCTGGAGCATGTCTTCTGCCCAGACCAGTGCCATATCGCCGATGAGGATGGCTAGCGATTGACCGAAGAAATCTGAGTCCCCATTCAAATCCAACTCGCGGTGGCGAGCAGCAACACCTCGGTGGACCGTAGGGTTTCCGCGCCGGGTGTCGGAGGCGTCCACAATGTCATCGTGGATAAGCGCACACGCTTGGATGAACTCGAGCGAGGAGGCAGCACGCAGCATTGCCTCCGGTGATTCCGTTCCCTCCAGACCACGCGCGCCCACGAAGCCGGCCCAAGCGTAGAGCGGGCGGATGCGTTTTCCACCATCGAGGACAAAGGATTCCAAGTAGGAGATGGCATTGGTTACCGGCTGGCCAATAGCGGCGATGGAGTCTCGCTGCTCTTCAAGAAAGAGGGCGAGCTCAGCGCGCACGGCAGCGGGGATATCGTCCAGTGCAGGAATCTTCGGTTCAGTCACACATGCCACGATACCTGGCAGGGGTGAGCAGGTTAAGCGCCAGGTTGGGTGGTGTCGACGGGCGTGAGCGGTATGGGGGACTGCAGGATAGCGAAAGGCCGGGAATCAGCGGGGTAGTAGAGCTGGCGCAGAAAGTCCGTGAAACCCATGCGGCGATATAAGCGGAAGGCGGAGTTAGCTTCGTCGGGATGTTCGGGCGTGGATAGGAGCATGTAGCGCGCCGGGAGGTTCCATGCGAGAGCTTCGAGAATGCTGCGGCCAAGCCCGCGGCCTTGTTCTGCTGGCCGGACGTGGATTTCTGCGAGCTCAAAATAATTGTGGAGGATGTCCTCCTGCTCCGGGCTGGGGCCGCCAATAGTCATCAGCGCGCGGCGAAGCTGCCTGTCCCACCACGTATCAGGGGAGCCCAGGAAACCGTAGGCAAAGCCGGAGATTCCGTATTCGGTAGTGGCGACCACGCAGGAAAAACCTGGTCGCATGAGGTCTGACTTCCAGCGAGCGATCGAATTGTCACGCATTGCCGGTGAGTAGCCCATGGCCTCGATATAGATGTCTACCAACTGCGGAAGGGCGATCGCGAACTCTTGGGGGCTCAAGCGGCGCAGCGTATAACTCACAGTTCTAATAACAGCAGATCTGCACAGCTGGCGAAAGTGCAACCGAAAAATGGGCAGAGTTGTTCTCGCATTAATGTTCGGAAATTATCAAAAGGATGGGCATGAGCCATTGTCAAATTCGAACAGCTGAGCTAATGTTGGGTGTAGATGTACGGAGGTGGTTCTACAGTGAGTCGCAGAAACGCAGGAAAACGTCACAAACAGATGACACAGGTAGATATCTGGGGCACACGCGCAGCGTGTGCGGTTATGGCAAACAAGGAGGAGTGGTTATGGCACAGGTAATTTCAGCAACGGCGGCAGCGCGGGGGCGCAGGCGAGAGTCGCTGCAGAGTGCTAGGCGCGATCGCTTTGTGGCTCAGGCCTTTGATTTGCTTACCGATGCCCGCGCGAGTGCTGCGCGCGGCCGCTTTGAGGATGCGCTTGAGATGGCCTATCGTGCATCGCTGCGTGCAGCAGGGGCGCGGGTAGCGGCGTCGTCAGTGTCCCGGCGTCGCCGCCTGCCTACCTCTGCGTGGGAGCAGGTCGCTCTCATAGGTCCGGCGGACGCTCAGTGGGCGGCAGAGTTTAAGGACTACTCGCGGGTGCGGTCTCGTGTGGCGTCGGGAATGGATCCAGTTCCCAATGAAGATGCTGTCTTTGAGTATTTGGCGCTTGCTGCGCGCTATGTGGACGCAACTGAGTCTGAGCTCGGTTTCGGCGGTATGGCTGCGTAGCGGGATTGGCCGCAGATTGCAGTCATTCTTGTGATTGCGGTGACGTAGTGGTTGAGCGTAGAGGGATGGACTGTCTTTGCGGGAACTATCTCGCTACTCTTGACGTTATAGAGGTAGATATCCCCTAAAAGATCTCACTTACCCGAAACTCACTACGGAGGACGCTGTGGCCCTTTCTGAGCAAGAACAGCAAGCACTGCGTGAAATTGAGCAGTCGTTGCTGGCCAATGACCCTGACTTTGGCGCGTCTGTATCTGGTGATTCCTCCTTTGGTGGGGGATCAGGTGCCATTACCCTTCGCGGCGTGGCACTCGTTGTCGTCGGCCTGTGCATGATGGTGGGCGGTATCGCCCTCGCGCAGCAGTCGCTGTGGTTTATCGCGCTCTCCATCCTTGGCTTCCTGGTGATGTTTGGTGCCGGTGTGTGGATGTTGCGTGGAAACTCTGAAGATTCATTGGTGTCTGTTTCTACGCCTTCGTCCCCTCGTGCCAAGCAGTCGAAGAAGCGAAATGGTGGTATGGGCGACCGTTTGGAAGATAACTTCCGCCGCCGCTTTGAGGAGCGCTAGGAGCGCGCACTAATTTTTAAGCGCCGCACCACTTTGCGGCGATGACGTTGGTCATCGCATGCAGGGTGGTGCGGCGCTTTTGCGATCTGTTGGCGTGCCCCACTTTGCCCCACATTCCCCACTTTGCCCCACCGGAATGATAGTGGGGGCGCTGGGGCGGTGGCATGGCGGATGACCGGGAGCTGGTTTGTGGGCAATTCTGCAGGAAGCGGGGAGCTATAGGGGGAAGAGTGGGTAAAGCTATCTAAGTTGCACGTGATTCTAAAGTGCTAAATGGGGTTGTTTAGAGGGCGTGTCAAGGGGGTGGTGGGGAATTTCCCCCACTGAAAAACGGGCTATTTATCTGCGGTTATAGTGAGACACGCGAGTGTAATTTGCCTTCAAGGTGTGGAAGGTGGGGGAAAGTGGGGTAGAGTGGGGCGTAGCGGAGGAGAGTTGATCTCCTGTCGCGAGAGGAATCCGGAGTTTTCGAGTGACAGGAAGGTGGACCCGGGATGTTTCTCGGTACCTACACTCCCAAGCTCGATGACAAAGGGCGGCTCACGCTTCCGGCGAAGTTTCGTGAAGAACTGGCCGGTGGCCTCATGGTCACCAAGGGGCAGGATCATTCGCTCGCGGTGTATCCGCGGGAGGAGTTCGCGGCACGAGCTAGGAAAGCGGCGGCTGTGTCACGTACCAACCCAGATGCACGTGCGTTCATTCGTAACTTGGCTGCAAGTGCGGACGAGCAACGTCCTGACGGGCACGGGCGTATCACGTTGTCCGCGGGTCATCGCGAATACGCAAACCTCACCAAGGAGTGCGTAGTTGTTGGCTCAGTTGATTTCCTCGAAATCTGGGACGCAGCCGCGTGGGCTGAGTACCAGGCGCAAACTGAAGACGCTTATTCGGCAGCAGATGCCGACGACGTGCTTGCCGGCCTCCTGTAAAGGCCGGGACAACGAGAGTGCGTGTACGGACTCTGCCCGAGGAAGATGATCTGGTGTACTTCCCCGACATCAGAAGCCTTCCTCGGACAGGGCCCTATACGCACTCAATTTTTATCGACCAAACCAGACAGCGAACTCAGGCGCCTTGAGGAAGGGGGACAGCGGGCTGTGGCACAGGATGAGACCATCACCTACGACGTGAACGAGAATCACGGTCACGTCCCCGTCATGCGTGAACGCATGGCGCAGCTGCTGGCACCTGCAGTCGAAGCGGCAGGAGAGAACGCCGTCATCGTGGATGGAACACTGGGGGCAGGCGGCCACAGCGAGTACTTCCTTCAAAAGTTCCCGTCTGTGCGCATCATTGGCGTGGATAGGGATGGGCAATCGTTGAGCAATGCCACGCAGCGTCTCTCTGCCTTCCCTGGCCGCTTTGTCGGAGTTAATGCCCGTTTCGATGAGGTTGGTGGCGCTATTGCGCGTGGTGAGCACGAGATTTTCGCTGCTGCCCGTAATAACGGTGTGGCGGGAGCGCTCTTTGACTTAGGTGTGTCCTCCATGCAGCTTGACCAGGTTGATCGCGGCTTTGCATATAAGACGGATGCACCGCTGGATATGCGCATGGACCCGAGCCAAGGGATTACGGCTGCGGATGTTCTCAACACCTACAGCCACGGTGATCTAGCCCGCGTCCTCAAAACGTATGGTGATGAGCGCTTCGCTGGCAAGATTGCCTCCGCAGTGCTCAAAGAGCGAGATAAGGAACCGTTCACCACGTCTGCCCGTCTCGTCGAGTTGCTGTATGACGTTATTCCGGCAGCCACTCGCCGCACCGGTGGGCACCCAGCAAAACGTACTTTTCAGGCGCTGCGCGTCGAGGTAAATCGTGAGCTTGAAGCCATCGAACAGGTAATACCCGTCATCACGGATGCACTTTCCGTCGGTGGGCGTGCAGTGTTCATGAGCTACCAGTCCCTCGAGGACCGCATTGTGAAGCAGGCCTTCAAGGAGCTCAGCACCTCCACCACTCCGGCTGGGTTGCCTATGGACCTTCCTGGGACAGCCGCTCACTACTCCATCGTGACGCGTGGTGCAGAAAAGGCAAGCGAGGAAGAAGTCGCTGAAAACTCGCGGGCCGCGTCAGTACGCGTACGTGCTGTGGAACGAGTGGAAGGAACCCCAGGGTTCCATGACCCGGGAGGAACATTATGACGCTTCGAGACCGCACAGCCCCTTCCCGCCACCACGAGAGGACCCCTACCATGGGAGCAAGCCGCGATTTCACCATTGGATCCGACTACGCTGGTCACTCAACTGCGCTGCTTGAACGCAGCCGCCGCACGACTCCGCTGCCCAGCCGGACCCCGCACCGCAGCACTGTGCCTACTCGCCGCACGAGCGAGGGCCTGCGTGGAGGCCGTCTCGGTTCGAAGCAGGTCGTCAGCAACCGCGGGCGCCGCGTTGTACACAAGCCGAAGAACAATGGACGCTTTGCGCGGCTGTCAGTCATCGCCATCACTCTGCTTATTACTGGTGTCGTGGGAGCCATGTGGCTTTCGGGTCTGTCTACCTCGCAAACCTTCAAGATTCAACAGCTCACGGCACATGAGTCGACGCTCGACAACCAGCTGGAGACTCTCAACCGTGATCTGGAGAATGTTCGCTCTGCCTCGGATGTTGCCCGCCGTGCGAATGAGGCCAAGATGGGTATCCCAGTGCAGCCGGGCATTGTTGAAGTAAATGGCGAGGGAAAGCTTGAAGAGAAGCGTGAAGCGACTCCCGAGATGGAATCCGTCGTGGACGTCAACGGCGAGCCAGTTCGTCCGGGCCGCGCTTCGAGTGATCCGAACGCAACGGCCAATATGTCCGATAACCTCAATGCCCGCCCGAATCTTCGCAACGGTCAGACGCACAGAGGCAATGCGGAGCAGGATGCGCCTGCCGAGCAGGAGGGCCACGGAGAGGAATCTGCCCCAGCAGAAGGCAACGTGGAGCTTCCGGACATTCCGGCACAGGCGCCCTACGCAGCGCGCGGTTAGATTCCGCGCCCCTGCCCGCGCGTGCCTGCGCGGGCACGCGGTGATCATAGGGCACAATTCGGGGGTAAGTACGCCCGCCGCTTGTGGCGGGCGACTAGGCCCATCCGCTGCAGAAAGAAAGGTGACGTGTGACTCCACCACACTCCGGTGGTCGGCGCCCGAGGCGCCCTTCCACGGCCCGTGCTTCCCAACCACGTGGCACAGCGCACCATACCCGGCAGCGATACGAGGCCGATAGGGTTATCCCCGCGACCCGAGACAAGAATCCGCGGACCGGCAAACCGGCCGTCAGCCAGCAGAAGACGATGCGCCGCCGCGTACACGTTGTCGCTTCACTGCTGCTCGTCGTCATGCTGGCGTGGATGGGACGACTTGCCTGGGTACAGATTGTGTGGGGTCCAGACCTCGCGGCAAAGGCAGCTGCCCAGCGAACCCGCGTCTACATCGACACCGCCGGCCGTGGCGAGATCCTCGACCGCGATGGACAGCGCCTGGCTTACACCATGCGCGCGCGTTCGCTGACAGTATCGCCAACGCGTCTGCGCGATGAATTGCGCCAGCAAGAAAAGCTCGAGGCTGTCAACACCGCTGAGTACGCGGGCCTTGCCCCTGATGCCCAAGAGTCTTTCCTTGATAACAAGCTCAACGACCGCCTCACCGAAATGGCGGACGGCATCCCGAAGATGCTTAAAGATGCTGGCATTGATGCCGGGGATGTGGACTCCGACCAGATCATGGACAAGCTCCGCGCTGACACGCAGTACGAGGTGCTCGTTCGCAACGTGGACCCAGATGTCGCAGTGGAAATTTCGGAGCAGTTCCATGGTCTTGCCGCTGATGAGCAGCAGATTCGTCAATACCCCAACGGTTCGATCGCGGAAAACGTTATCGGCAAGGTATCCATGGATGGGCAGGGCCAGTTTGGATTTGAGGCCTCCGGAGACACCACGTTGACCGGCATTGACGGTAGCTCAACCGAAGATGTCTCCGCCAGCGGTCAGGTTATCCCGGGTACCCTCCGCGACCAGGTGCCGACCACCGACGGCAAGAACGTCACCTTGACTTTGGACCTCGACCTTCAGACCTACGTCCAGCAAAAGCTGGAGAAGGCCAAAGCTAACTCAAAGGCTAAGAATGCAGAAGCAGTAGTGCTTGATGCCGCCACCGGACAAGTCCTCGCCATGGCGAACACGGACACCATCGATCCGAACAAGGACATTGAGAAGCAGCTAGACAAGGATAAAACCTTCGATAACCTTAGTATCTCCCATCCTTTTGAGCCGGGATCAGTAGCCAAGATCATTACTGCAGCGGCAACTATTGAAGAAGGTTTGACCGATCCTGATGAGGTCCACCAGGTCCCAGGTTCCATTGATATGGCTGGTGTGACCGTGAACGATGCATGGCCGCACGGCGTCGAGCCGTATACGACCACGGGTGTCTTTGGTAAGTCTTCAAACGTAGGTACTCTCATGTTGGCTGAGCGCCTAGGCCAGGAACGGTACGCCGAATACCTCAAGAAGTTCGGACTCGGCCAAACCTCGGGTATTGAGCTGCCAAACGAGTCTCCTGGTCTCGTTCCTGCACTGTCGCAGTGGTCCGGCGGAACTTTTGCCAATCTGCCGATCGGCCAAGGACAGTCGTGGACTGCTCTGCAGCTCGCGTCGATTTACCAGACCCTAGCTAATGATGGTGAGCGCATTGAACCGCGCATCATTGATTCCATCACCGGTCCAGATGGCACAAAGGAAGAACTTGAGGAACCAGAAAAGACTCAAGTGGTGAGCCCCGAAACGGCACGCACCGTGGTGGATATGTTCCGAGCCGTCTTCCAATCCGATGAGCGAGGTATCAATAACGGCACCGCCGGTAACGCAAAGATTGAGGGATACCAGCTGTCCGGTAAGACCGGTACCGCGCAGAAGGTGGATGAAGAGACCGGTGCTTACTCCAACTCCAAGTACTGGATCACGTTTGCGGGCATTGCGCCTGCCGACGACCCCCGTTTCGTCGTCGCCGTCATGCTCGACGAGCCAGAGTCCGGAGTAAATGACGACGGTTCTGGCGGTCAGTCGGCCGCGCCAGTCTTCAGTGACATCGCCGCATGGCTGCTCAACCGCGACAACATTCCACCGTCACCACCGGCCCCGCCGCTGACACTGCGGGCGGAGTAGGCCTTAACGAGTTAGAGAACGATACAGAATAGAAGCACAGAGAAGAGGAGACACAGAGTGACAAGCAGCATCAGCCTAGAGCGGCTGGCAGACATTGCCGGAGGCCGTGTGATCGGGGACGCCTCGGTCACCGTAGACTCGTGCGGCCTTAACTCCGCCACGCTGGCACCGGGCGGGCTCTTCGCGGCGCTGCCTGGTACTCGCGTGCATGGTGCGCGTTATGCCGCGGATACCCCGGCGGCAGCCATTCTCACTGATGAGGACGGACAGGCCCTTCTTTTAGAGGCAGGGGAGTCCCGTCCCATCCTCGTGGTGGAGGATATTCGTGCCATCCTCGGTCTCGTAGCCGCGGAGATTTATGGACACCCCACCGAAAAGCTCACCGTCCTTGGCGTAACGGGCACGTCGGGTAAGACCACGACGAGTTACCTCCTCGAGGCAGGTCTCCTTCACGCTGGGTATTCGGTGGGCCTCATCGGAACGACTGGTACCCGCATCAATCGCGAGCCGGTGCCGACGTCCCTTACCACCCCAGAGGCCCCGACCCTTCAAGAGCTGTTCGCCCGCATGCTGTCTGAGGGCGTGACCCACGTGGTCATGGAGGTCTCATCCCATGCCTTGGAGCTGGGGCGCGTGCGGGGCACGCGTTTCGACGTCGGTGGCTTTACCAACCTGAGCCAGGACCACTTGGACTTCCATCCCACGATGGAGGACTACTTCGAAGCCAAAGCCGCGCTTTTCGACGGCCCCCAAGCCGCCAAACGTGCCGTCATCTGCGTCGATGATGACTGGGGCAAGCGTATGGCGAAACGTGCGGCGGCACTACCGCTTACGCGCGTTGCCACGCAGGACGACGCTGATATCACCGCACGCCAACTCAGCACTGAGGCCACCGGTGCCCAACAGGTGACATTGACGGTGGCTGCCAGCGGCACGTCTTATGATTTCCGTCTTCCGATGCCCGGTAAGTTCAATATCGCCAATGCAGCTTTGGCGACGGGCATGGCCGCAGCCATTGGACTCGACCCGCAGACATTCCTCGAGGGCGTAGAAAAAGTCGCCGTGCCAGGACGCATGGAACGCATTGACCGCGGCCAGGACTTCGTGGCGGTCGTGGACTATGCACACAAACCAGCCGCCATCGCCGCGGTCCTGGATACTTTGCGTGGACAACTGGAAGGCAGCAACGGGCGCATCGGTATCGTCGTCGGTGCTGGCGGTGACCGTGATTCCTCCAAGCGTCCGCTGATGGGAGCCGCGGCCGCGAAACGCGCCGACTTGACCGTTGTAACCGACGACAACCCCCGCACCGAAGACCCCGCCACTATCCGCGCGGCCGTCATGAAAGGCGCCCGTGAAGCGAACCCCGATGGCGATATTCGTGAAGCAGACTCCCGCGCCGCAGCCATCGACGAGGTTGTTGCGTGGGCACGCCCCGGCGATGCCGTCATTGTCGTAGGTAAAGGCCACGAAGTAGGCCAGCTCATTGGTGAGACGATGCACCACTTCGACGACCGCGAAGAAATGGCGCGAGCCCTCGACGACGTTCTTCGTCACAGCGCGAATCAGGTCTCAGCGGGGTACCGTGACAGCGATGATGATTCTCAGTCCAAGGAGGACGCATGATCGCCTTAAGCCTCAGGGAGATCGCTCAGATCACTGGCGGCCGTCTCGACCACGTTGAGAATCCGGATGCCCAGGTCACCGGCTTCGTAGAATTCGATTCCCGCAAAGTTACCCCGGGTGGCCTCTTCGTCGCGCTGCCTGGTGCACGCGTCGACGGCCACGACTTTGCTGCGACCGCTATCGAGAAAGGCGCGGTTGCTGTTCTCGCCGCACGCCCGGTGGGCGTTCCGGCCGTCATTGTTGAGCCTCGTGGGCGCGTCGAAGGTGATGGTGCCAATGCGGATATCTATGCCAACGATGAGGACGGCTCCGCGGCGGCGGTTGTCCGCGCGTTGTCCGCTCTGGCCCGCGCGGTCACCCAGCGTTTGACGCAGCACAATCTCAACATTGTGGGCGTGACCGGTTCTGCCGGCAAGACCTCGACGAAGGACCTTATTGCCACGATTTTCCGCTCGGTAGGGGAGACTGTGGCACCACCGGGTTCCTTCAACAACGAGATCGGCCTGCCGTACACGGCACTGCGTTGCGATGAGCATACCCAGTACCTCGTCGCAGAGATGTCGGCCCGCGGTATTGGCCACATTCGCCACCTCACCGACATCACCGCTCCGAGAATCGGCGTGGTCCTCAACGTTGGCTCTGCCCATTTGGGTGAGTTCGGCTCGCGCGAGAACATCGCGAAGGCCAAGGGCGAGCTTGTCGAGGCCCTGCCCACCGCGGACGAGGGCGGCGTCGCCGTTCTCAACGCCGATGACCCCTTCGTTGCCGCTATGGCGGCGCGCACAAACGCCAAGGTGGTGTACTACTCCACGGAGAACCGCCGTGGTGGTGCCCCGGCGGCGCAGTACTATGCCACGGACATTGTGCTTGACGACGTCGCCCGCCCCTCCTTCACCCTGCATAGCCCAGGCGCCCAACCAGTGGACGTCAAGCTGCAAGTCTTTGGCTCTCACCAGGTCTCCAATGCGCTGGCGGCAGCAGCCGCGGCGATAGAGCTGGGGATGTCTGCACAGGCAGTGGCCAATGCGCTTTCTGGGCATCGCAACGCCTCGGAACACCGTATGGACGTGCGGACCCGCCGGGATGGCGTCACCATCATCGATGATTCCTACAACGCCAACCCAGATTCCATGCGCGCTGCCATCGCAGCCTTGGCGTACACTGCTGCCGCGCGTCCTGATGCCCGCGCCATCGCCGTTTTGGGGGAGATGGGCGAGCTTGGCAATGACGCTGAGTCAGCGCACCGCCAACTGGGTGAGGTCCTGTCGAAATACCACGTTAGTCACCTCATTGGAGTGGGAGAAAGCGCCAACTGCCGGGCGATGACGGAAGCCGCGGCCGAGCAGGGTATAAATACAATGGTGTGCGCCGATGCCGCATCCGCTGCGAAAGCTGTCGACGGTATCTTGCGCGCGGCCCCGGGAGGGGTCGATGACTGGGCCAACCGCACTGTCAAGGACGTGGTCTTGGTGAAGGCATCTAATGCCCAGCGGCTCTGGTTGGTCGCGGAAGAGCTGAACCACAGCTAGCCGCTAGAAAGGACTTCAAGCACGTGACTCAGATCATCATCGCTGGTGTGGTCAGCTTCCTCGTGGCGATCTTTACCACCCCGGTACTTATCCGGTACTTCTCTGACGCTGGCCGCGGTCAGGAGATCCGTGAAGACGGGCCTAAATCGCACTTGCGCAAACGCGGAACCCCCACCATGGGTGGCCTCGCCATTCTGGCGGGCATCTTGGTGGCGTACCTCGTCGTAGGTTTTTATGGCAGGCTTACCGGCCATGTGGGATTTACCGCGTCCGGTGTGCTCGTCCTGGGTCTTACCTTGGGCCTGGGTGCCGTGGGCTTTGCGGATGACTTCATCAAGTTGTTTAAGAAGCGCAACTTGGGCCTCAACAAGACCGCCAAGCTTGTCAGCCAGCTCGCGCTGTCCCTGCTCTTCGGTTTCTTGGTGCTGCGCTTCCCTAATGAGGAGGGGCTTACCCCAGGATCCACCAAGCTGTCCTTTACCCGTGACCTGAAGACCTTTGACCTCGCGGTCGGGGGAGCGGTGGTAGGTACCATCGTGTTCCTTATCTTTATGTATATCCTCATTGCGGCGTGGTCGAATGCGGTGAACCTGACTGACGGCCTCGACGGCCTTGCAGCGGGTGTGACCGCCATCGTTATGGGCTCCTATTCGCTCATGACCTTCTGGCAATTCCGCTATTCCTGTGCTTCCGAGTTCACCGCCGGCTGCTACCAGGTCCGTGATCCACTTGACTTGGCAGTCCTCGCCGCTGCCGGCTTGGGTGGCTGCTTGGGCTTCCTGTGGTGGAACGCTGCACCGGCCAAGATCTTCATGGGTGATACCGGATCCTTGGCTCTGGGTGGCCTCGTTGCCGGTATCTCCGTGGCCAGCCGCACGGAACTGCTGATGATTGTCATCGGTGCCCTCTTTGTTATTGAGACGGTGTCTGTGGTCATCCAAATTGTTGTTTTCCGCACCACCGGCAAGCGCTTTTTCCGCATGGCTCCCATCCACCACCACTTCGAAAACGGCGGCTGGGCGGAAACGGCCGTTGTGGTCCGCTTCTGGCTGCTGGCAGCAATGGCTGCCATGGCCGGCGTGGCAATCTTCTACGGTGACTGGCTCACCGCCAGCGGCATTGGCTTAAGCGCATGAGTCCCCGTCCTGATTTCCTCAACGGCCGCGTCCTCATAGCCGGCGCCGGTGTATCTGGTCGCGGGTGCGCCGCAGTACTAGCTGGCCTAGGCGTAGACATCACCGTCGCGGACGGTAATGCGGAGTCTCGAGCACGTCTCGAGTCGGAATTGGGCGTCGCTACCGTGGACACTGACACGGTGGATTGGGCGGACTATTCTCTTGTGGTGACCTCCCCGGGCTGGCGCCCGGATTCCCCGCTCCTCGTCGCCGCGGCTTCCCGTGGCCTCGACGTCATTGGCGATGTCGAGCTGGCCTACCGCTTGGACCACGCGGAAGTATTCGGCGCACCACGCCGTTGGTTGGCCATCACTGGCACCAACGGCAAGACCACCACCACGGGCATGCTTGCGTCCATCATGGCTGCAGATGAGCAGCGCTCTGGCCTGCATTCCCAAGCAGTAGGCAACATTGGTGTTTCTCCCTTCGATGCCCTCGCGGCAACTCCCCGCGTAGACATCCTCGTAGCAGAGCTGTCCTCCTTCCAGTTGCATTGGTCGTCCCAGTTGCGCCCAGAAGTCGGTGCGCTGCTTAACCTGGCAGACGATCACCTAGACTGGCACGGCTCCTTTGATGCCTATGCCGCGGATAAAGCAAAAATCCTGGGTGGGGACCATGCCGTGATCGGACTTGATGATTCTTATGTCAGCGAACACTTTGGCCACGCCGAGCCGCCCCGCATCGGCTTTACCCACACCGAGCCAGCCCCAGGGCAGGTCGGCGTGAGCGCCGGAGGACTATTCATCAACGACGTCGCTGGGGTTACGGCCACCGTCATCGACGACGTAACGACCCTTCAGCCCACGGGCTTGGCCGGCGTGCTCGATGCCGCGGCAGCTGCGGCCGTCGCTGTCCGTGCAGGGGCCCATCCTGAGTCCATCACGGAAGGGCTCCAATCCTATGTCGTTGCCGGGCACCGTGGCGAAATCGTGCACGAACACGCAGGCGTGAGCTACATCGACAATTCCAAAGCCACCAACCCGCATGCCGCAGAAATCGCCATGCGTGGCCTCGACTCTGTGGTGTGGATCGCCGGCGGACAGCTCAAAGGCGCAGACGTGAGTGAACTGCTGCGTACCCACGCGGACAGGATAAAGGCGGCGGTTCTGGTGGGCGTCGATAAGCACCTGCTCGCCCAAGCCCTCACCAAGGCCGCACCACACGTGCCCATCGTGCTGGTGGAAAGCCACGACCCCCAAGCCGCTATGGATGAGGCCGTGGCAGCAGCGGTGCAACACGCCGACGCCGGCGATACCGTACTTTTGGCACCGGCTGCGGCATCGTTGGATATGTACACCGGAATGAGCCAGCGCGGCGACATGTTTGCCGCCGCAGCCCGCCGCCTCGCCCGCTAATCAGGAGCATTCGCCGTGACCACTACCCAGAAGCCACCCCGCACGCTGGGCCACCGCGCACGCGATATCCGCGAGCGCCTGCGCGCCTACCCAGGGCTGGATTATCAGATGCTGCGCATCGCTATTTTCTCGCTCATTGGTATCGGCGTGCTCATGGCCTTTTCCTCGTCGATGGCGACTTCGCTTTCGGAGAGTGACAGCCCCTGGTCGGCTGCTCTGCGCCAATGCATCCTCGTCGTCGCTGGTCTCATCGTGTTTTGGATCGGTTTACGGATGTCTCCGCGA
Organism: Corynebacterium sp. MSK218; assembly: GCF_030232655.1. Taxonomy (NCBI): domain Bacteria; kingdom Bacillati; phylum Actinomycetota; class Actinomycetes; order Mycobacteriales; family Corynebacteriaceae; genus Corynebacterium; species Corynebacterium sp. MSK218. Next base: position 89,572 of record NZ_JASPGN010000004.1, on the reverse strand, counting down.
ACGCTGCGAGCGCTGGTGCCGTGGTTCCTGGGGCTGGCAATCGTTCTGCTCATCCTGGTTCTTATCCCCGGCGTAGGTACAGGACGTGCCGAGGTCGGTTCGCAGTCATGGATTATGCTGCCTGGCGGCGTTGCCTTCCAGCCATCCGAGTTCGCACGTGTGGCCGTGGGCATGTATGGCGCGTCCGCTCTAGCAGATAAGACTCATCGTTCGATGCGTCTGACAGACCCGTTCATGATGTACTCCATCATTTCCGGCATCATGTTCGTGCTCATCGTGGCGCAGGGCGACCTGGGCATGGGCGTGTCCTTTGCTTTGGTGGTGGTCTTTACCCTCGTCTTTGCTGGCGTGGACTGGCGTGTGCCAACGGTCGTTGGTGTCTTCGGTGTCATCGGCATGGCTACGGTTTTCCTGGCGGGCGGCTTCCGTTCCCACCGCTTCCACACCTATTTTGACGCCCTGCGCGGCAACATCGAAGACACACAAGGGACAGGTTTCCAGGCGTACCAGGGCTTCCTCTCGCTTGCCGACGGCGGCTTCTGGGGCGTCGGCCTAGGCCAGTCACGCGCCAAATGGTTCTACCTGCCAGAGGCAAAGAATGACTTCGTCTTCGCCATTATTGGCGAGGAGCTCGGCCTGTGGGGCGGTGCTTTAGTCATCGGGCTCTTTGCCATTTTGGGCTACTTCGGACTGCGCACTGCTAAGCGGGCGCAGGACCAATTCCAGTCTCTACTCGCGGCGACGTTGTCCGTTGGCGTGGTGGTGCAGGCCTTCATCAACATTGGCTATGTCATCGGTGTACTGCCGGTGACGGGTATTCAGCTGCCCATGATTTCTGCCGGTGGTACTGCTGCGATTATTACGATTGGTTCCATGGGCTTGTTGTGCAACGTCGCGCGCCACGAGCCGATGCAGGTCTCCGCCATGCAGAATTTTGGCCGCCCGCTCTTCGATCGCATTTTCCTCATTCCGGAACCCACTCCTCCCAACGAGCGTCGCGGCGGCGCGCACCGAGCAGATCGCGAGCGTGGCGGGCGAGGAGAGCGCGCTCAACGTCGTCAGCGCCCGCAAGCGCAGCGTCACACGGAGCGCAGCCGTGAGGAACGGTTTGGTCGCGCCGTGACCGGCCGCCGCGTCCCACGCCAGGAAGCGCACGGGGACCGTCGGCGCGGCGAGCGTCGGTAGCGTTGTGCTGCGCTGGTAGCCTGTAGGGCATGAATGCCACGCCAATTTCCGTCGTCATCGCAGGTGGCGGCACTGCCGGACACATTGAACCAGCGCTTGCTGTGGGGGAGGAGCTGCGTCAGCGCCACGGCGCGCGAGTGACCGCTCTGGGCACCCCGCGCGGTCTGGAGGGAGATATTGTTCCGGCCCGTGGCGTGGATTTGCGCATGATTACCCCGGTTCCGGTGCCCCGTAAGATCAATGCAGATGCGTTGAAGCTGCCGTGGCGCGTTTTAAAGTCCGTACGGGAAACCCGCGCAGTCCTCAAAGACGTGGCTGCGGACGCCGTCTTCGGTACCGGTGGCTACGTTGCAGCGCCTGCGTACTTGGCGGCGAAGTCACTGGGCATTCCCTTCTTTGTCTTAGAGACCAACGCGCTGGCGGGCATGGCTAACAAGCTGGGCGTGCGTCTGGGTGGAATCGGTTTCAACGCGCAGGAGGGGTCCGGCATGCCGGGCGAGGTCCTCGGCATCCCAGTACGTCCCGGTTTGGGGGAGGACCCAGATGGCTCCAAGGCAGCCGCCGCGCGCAAGAACTGGAATCTAGGTGACGAACGCCCCACCATCGTCGTGACGGGCGGTTCCCAGGGCGCAGTGAGCATCAATACTGCCGTTGCCGGTGCTATCGCCGACCTCACGCAGGACTTCCAGGTTCTTCATGCGTATGGAAAGAAGAACGACAAGCCAGAAGAACGCAGTAATTACACCCCCGTGCCCTATATCGATGACATGGCCGGCGCCCTCGCCGTCGCGGATCTCATGGTATGCCGCTCTGGTGCCATGACCGTGGCGGAAGTCTCCGCCGCAGGACTGCCCGCCATCTACATCCCCCTCCCGCACGGCAACGGCGAGCAGGCACTGAACTCTCGTGCGCTCGTAGATGCGGGCGCTGCTGTCCAGATTCCCGATGCCGAACTGAGCCCCGAGCGCCTCATCCGTGAGGTACGCGCTATCCTCGGCAACCCCGCCACGCTGGATGCCATGCGCACAGCTGCGGATGCCAGCACCGCGGGTGACGTGGCTGCCACTATCGCTGACCGCATTGCGTCGAGTGCTCGCAACTAGGCCCTCTCCACCACGAACGAAGGATTATCCCTCATGACTGCTACTCCTGCTTCTACTGACTTGTCTCGCGTTCACCTTGTGGGCATCGGCGGCTCGGGCATGTCTGGCCTTGCCCGGATCCTTGTGACCCGCGGCGCGGTGGTGACGGGCTCGGACGTGAAGAAGTCCACCGCGGTGGAGGTCCTGCGCACGATGGGCGCTCACATTGCCATCGGCCACGCAGCCGAGAACCTCGATCTCGCCGGCGAAAAGCCCACGGTGGTGGTGACCTCCTTCGCGGCGATTCCACAGGACAACCCCGAGCTGGCTGCTGCACGGGAGGCTGGAATTCCGGTGATTCGCCGCTCCGACCTTCTAGCGGAGCTTATGGAGGGACACCGCCAAATCCTCTTGGCCGGTACCCACGGCAAGACGTCCACCACGTCCATGACGGTGAGCGCAATGCAGCAGGCTGGTTTGGACCCGTCCTTTGCCATCGGCGGCCAGCTCAACCGTGCGGGGACGAACGCGCATGGAGGAACCGGTGACGCTTTTGTCGCCGAGGCTGATGAATCCGATGCCTCACTGCTGCGCTATAGCCCCTCCGTAGCGGTGATTACGAACATCGAGCCGGACCACCTGGACTACTTCGAGAGCCCCGAAAGCTACTTTAAAGTCTTTGATGATTTCGCTGACCGCGTCGTGGACGGCGGCTACCTCGTGGTGTGCCTGGAGGATGCGCAGGCCGTGGCTACCGGTGAGCGCGCGGCCGAGCGCGGCATCCACGTCCTGGGGTATGGCGCGCACAACGAGTCCTCCTTGCCCTATGGCGTCGAGGTCCTGGAGGAGACGGTGTCAGCGGAGGGCGCGCATGTGCGAGTGCGCCTCACGCTTCCCGACGTCCCCCCGGAAGACCTCGCCTACGACCTCCACGTCCCGGGCCACCATATGGTGCTTAATTCCGCTGCGGCGCTACTTGCCGGCGCATTGGCAGGAGGTGAACCAGCGGAACTCGCTGCGGGTTTGACCGATTTTACTGGCGTGCGCCGCCGTTTCGAGTACCGCGGTTCCGCACAGGGGATTCGCGTCTTTGATGATTATGCGCACCACCCGACGGAGGTGTCTGCGGTCCTCACCGCTGCGCGCGCGAAGGTCGATGCCGAAGGCGAAGGCGCGCGTGTTATCGCCTGTTTCCAGCCGCACCTCTACTCCCGAACGATGAAATTCGATGCGGAGTTCGCAGAGGCGCTGGCGCTTGCCGACGCCTCCGTGGTCCTCGACATCTACGGCGCCCGCGAGCAGCCGGTTGAGGGCATTACCTCCCGCATTATTACGGACAAGATGCCGGAGGATATGCCGGTCATCTTCGAGCCGGATTTCTCCGAGGCAGCGGGCGACGTCATTTCCCTGGCCCGGCCGGGTGATGTCGTGCTGACCATCGGTGCTGGAACGATTACCTATGTGGCGGGCGAAATACTTTCGAAGCTGGAGCAAGGTGAGGCACGGGCAGAATCCGCGCAGCCAGGTGAGGCCGAGGGCCAGGATGTCTAAGAAGACGGGCGCGATTGCCGTCGGCGCGGTCTTTTTCGTAGCACTTGTGGCTGCAGCCGTCGTATGGCTTTTCCCGATTTTTAAGGTGACCTCTTTTGAGGTTGAGGGCAACGAGCACGTGGTGGCCGAAGACGCGGAGCAGGCCAGTGGTGTGGCTGCAGGTTCCAATTTGGTGCGCCTGAATGCGCGTGAGGCGGCCCATGGCGTGGCCTCGCTGCCGTGGGTGGAATCGGCAACGGTCTCGCGCGCTTTCCCGTCCACTGTGCATATCAGCGTGGTGGAACATGAGGCCGTGGCGTATGTCGAGGACGGTGGCCACACAGTGTTGGTGGATGACAAAGGCAAGGAATTTGCCGAGGACACCCCGCCGGCAGAAGCCATTCAACTGACTGGGCGCACGGAATCTGGTTCCCCGGAAATGCAGGCGGCGGTGGATGCGGTATCCGCGCTTCCTGCCGATGTACGCAAGCGCGTCAAGACCCTCGACATCGAAGACACCTATTCGCTGACCTTCGTCACGGATGACGATAAAACCATCTTCTGGGGAGCCGCAGAAGACAACGCCAACAAGGCCATCGCCTTCGAGGATGTGCTTCAGCTGGAGGGCGAATCCTGGAATATTTCTAACCCTTCACTGGTGACTCGCCGCTAAGCGCGTCGCCGGTGGTACGGGTGGGACGCCTGTTAATAAAACCGCACGTCAGCAACCCTAAAGTAGAGGTTGAGGGTACCGACACGCGGCAAAATGTGCGCCGAAATAACCCTCCTTTCGTTAAAGATGGATGTAACCGCCTCTCGCGAAAAAGGGGCGCCTCCTCGTTTACATAAAATCCTTAGTTGAAAGGCAAGAGACCCTCGTATGATCTCATCTAGCAACAACCTCGCGGACATCAAGGTCGTCGGCGTCGGCGGCGGCGGCGTCAACGCCGTCAACCGCATGATCGAAGAAGGCCTCAAGGGAGTCCAGTTCGTCGCCATTAACACTGACTCTCAGGCGCTGATCTTCTCCGACGCGGACACCAAGCTCGACATCGGCCGCGAGGCCACCCGCGGCCTCGGTGCTGGCGCTAACCCGGAGGTTGGCAAGACTTCCGCTGAGGACCACAAGACCGAAATCGAGGACGCCCTCCAGGGCTCCGACATGGTCTTCGTCACCGCTGGTGAGGGCGGCGGAACCGGTACGGGTGCCGCCCCAGTCGTGGCTTCCATCGCGAAGAAGATGGGCGCGCTCACCGTCGGCGTCGTCACCCGCCCGTTTAAGTTCGAGGGCGCTCGCCGTACCCGCCAGGCCATGGCTGGTATCGAGGAGCTGCGCGAGGTCTGCGATACCCTCATCGTTATTCCGAATGACCGCCTCATGCAGCTGGGCGGCGAGGAGCTGTCCATTGTCGAAGCCTTCCGCGCTGCCGACGAAGTCCTGCACAACGGTGTTCAGGGTATTACCAACCTCATCACCATCCCGGGCATGATCAACGTCGACTTTGCGGACGTGCGCTCCGTCATGTCCGATGCCGGATCCGCCCTCATGGGCATCGGCTTCGCCCGCGGCGATAACCGCGCTCTCAACGCTGCTGAGCAAGCCATTAATTCTCCGCTGCTGGAGTCCACGATGGAAGGCGCCAAGGGTGTCCTCCTCTCCATCGCCGGTGGTTCCGACCTAGGCCTCCACGAGGTCAATGCTGCCGCCTCCATGGTGGAAGAACGCGCCGACGAAGATGCCAACATCATCTTCGGCACCATCATCGATGACAACCTCGGCGACGAAGTTCGCGTCACCATCATCGCCACCGGCTTCGATGCACAGGCCAACATGACCTCCCAGCCGGCGCAGCCCGGTCAAGCAGCGCAGCAGGGCCAGCAGGCTACCCCGGCAGCTCGCCCGGGTTCCCTCTTCGAGAACCGTGCCGAGGCACAGCCGGCGGCTCCCACCGCGTCCGGTACCGAGGCCCCGCGTGAGGACTACACCCGCGTCGAGCCGCAGGCCGCCGAGCGTCGCGAGCGCGAGGAGTACGCTCCGCGCCACTCCTACGAGCGTGAGCAGCCGTCCGAGCCGGCTCCGTCTAGTGGACTGTTCACTAGCTCTGATCGCTTCCGCCGCGAGGAGCGCGAGAACCGCGACGAGTACCGCCTGTCCCGCCCCGACGAGCGCCGCTCCCGCGGATTCGATGACGATGGCGACGACGATCTCGACGTGCCCTCCTTCATGCGCTAGCCGCAGCCCGCTACTCTGGAGTGCATGCCAGTAAACGAGGAAGCACACCCATCGAAGCGCCCCGTCCGCATGGTCTTTACCAGCCGTGCCGGCGGGGCGTCGTCGTCTCCCTATGACTCTTTTAACCTAGGGGACCACGTTGGCGATGAGCCCGCCGCCGTGGCCGCTAACCGCGAGCGCCTTCTCCGTGCCACGGGGCTCGACGACATCGTGTGGATGGAACAGTTACATACCAATACCGTCACCACGGTAGGTGAGGAGCGTCGTGGCATGACCGAGCCGGTCGAAGCTACCGATGCCCTGGTCACCACTGAAAAACGTCTTGGCCTCGGCGTGCTCGTGGCCGATTGCACGCCGGTGCTGCTTGTCGACGTCCCCGCCGGCGTCATCGCCGCCGCCCACGCCGGCCGCCTCGGCGCACGCAACGGCATCATCCGCAACACCGTCAACTCCATGATGGACCTCGGCGCAACCCCGTCGACCATTCAGGTACTCATGGGGCCAGCCGCTTCGGGCCGAAACTATGAGGTGCCGGAGGACATGGCAAGGGACGTCGAGAAGCACTTGCCTGGGTCGTTAACGCGTACCACGAAAGGAACCTGGGGCGTTGATGTCCGTGCCGGGCTCGTGCGCCAGCTCATGGAACTGGGCATCACTGCCATTGAGTCCGACCCGCGTTGCACTATCGAAGATACTGACTTCTTTTCCTATCGCCGCGAAGGTGTCACCGGACGCCAAGCCGGCGTGATTTGGCTGGAGGGATAACCATGACTGACCAGAACCGTCTCGAAGAACTACGTGCCGGACTCGAGCGCACCCGAGCTGACATCCAGCGCTTCGCCGACGATGCCGGGCGCGAGGTCCCGCAGCTGCTGCCAGTAACCAAGTTCCACCCAACAGACGACATCGCTCTGCTTGGTCAGCTGGGTATTACCGACGTTGCCGAAAACCGCGAACAGGAAGCCCGCGCCAAAGCCGAAGCTTTGCCCGACATGCACTTTCATATGATCGGGCAAATCCAAACCAAGAAGGCCAACCACGTGGCGCGCTGGGCGCATAGCGTGCACTCGCTCGACTCTGAGAAACTTGCTCGTGCCCTCGACCGTGGTGTGGCTTTAGCCCAAGAACGGGGCCAACGTGACGGCATCTTGCCGGTTTTCATTCAGGTCTCCGCCGACGGCGATACCGTCCGTGGCGGTTGCCCACTAGAGCAGGTTTCAGACCTGGTGGACGTCGTCGAAGAACTCGACAATCTTGAGCTGCAGGGCTTTATGGTTGTCCCACCCCTGGAGAGTAAGTCGAGCGAGGTTTTTGCACGGGTGAAGGGGCTTGTGGGGGACGTGGCCAGCCAGCTCGGGCGCCCCTTGAAGCTTTCTGCCGGAATGAGTGCAGACCTGCAGGAAGCAATTGAATCTGGAACAGATATCGTGCGTGTCGGAACCGGAATTATGGGACCGCGGCCAGTAGTTTAAGTGGCATCGCAAAAGCGCATTTCAAAGACACTAATCTCACAGAAAACTAGGTCAGAGGGAGACCCAGAATGTCACTGATTGATAGGACTAAGGAATTCTTCGGGCTGGGCCCGATGGACATGGACGCCGACGACGCCTACTACGCCGACGAGCGCACCTACAACGCTCCGTCGTACGCAGCACCGTCCTACGACAAGCAGGAAGAAGAATTCGTTCCGACCATCGTGGCCCTGTCGCTCGTCTCCTTCGATGACGCAGCCAAGGTTGGCGGCCCGTTCCGTGATGGTGACGCCGTTGTCTTCGAGCTCACCGATGCTGACCGTGGCTCCGCCAAGCGCTTCGTCGACTTCGCTGCTGGCCTGTGTTTTGCACTGGAGGGCCGTATGAAGAACCTCACCAAGGGCGTTGATACCAGCCGCAAGGTCTTCGCTATTGTGCCGAAGGGCGCTGACATCTCCACCGTGGAGCTTGAGCGCGCTGCGCACCTGCGCTAAAACTCGACGCCTCAGGGCCGCCGAACCTGCCCCCTCCCGTGTTGGCTAGTGGAGGAGACCGGTAACGGCGGCTCATTGCGTTTTCTCGGTTTTCTCCGTGCGTTTTCTGGCGAACCGCCGGACGGGGGAGTACCTCCCGCGGGGGTGGTTCAGATAGGCTCAGGCGTTGTGAATGCTTTAGGTTCAATTCTCATTCTTGCGGTGAGCCTCTACTCGTGGATTTTGCTCGCGCGCATCGTCATCGAGATGATTCAGTCCTTCTCGCGTCAATTTAACCCGCCGCGGTGGTTCATGATGGTGGCTGAAGTGCTGTTTGTTCTCACTGATCCGCCCGTTAAGGCCCTGCGCAAGGTTATCCCGCCGTTGCAGTTGGGAGGCATTGCTCTCGACGTCTCAGTCATCGTGCTGTTCCTGCTCTTGGCCATTCTCTCGCGTCTCATCGGCTGGGTATTCTTCGGCGCAGGCGGACTTGCGGTCTAATTCGCGGGTGTATTAAACCCTCCTGTTAACGTTGAGACTCGTGTCTGCGTTAGATAATGTGTTGATTTGGATACAATGAGTTATCACAATCCGTACTATTAACCGCATATGTACCCGGCCTCTGGACCCACTAGAGGTTTGACCGATTCGTAAGGGGAAGAGAAGTCAATGCCACTGTCACCAGCTGATGTACACAACGTCGCCTTCAGCAAGCCGCCGATTGGCAAGCGTGGCTACAACGAGGACGAGGTCGATCAGTTCCTCGACCTCGTCGAAGATGCTCTTGCTCAGTTGCAGGATGAGAATGACGATCTCCAGGCCCAGGTTGAGGACCTGAAGGCTCAGTCCAAGGGCGGCGCTGCTGCTGGCGCCGGTGCCGCTGCAACTAAGGTCGATGAGGCCGCCGTGCGCAAGGACGTGGAGTCCAAGCTGCGCGCTGAGTACGAGGCAAAGCTGGCTGACTCGAAGAACGAGGTTGCTAAGGCCAAGGAAGAGACCAAGAAGGCCCAGGAGCAGGCCAGGGCCGCTCAGGCTCAGGCCCAGTCCTCCCAGGCACCGGCTGCTCAGCAGCAAGATAGTTCCGCAGAGCTCAAGGCTGCCCGTGAGGAAGCCGCCGCTGCTAAGCGCGAGCTCGAAGCATCCAAGCGTGAGCTGGAGGCGTCCAAGCGCGAACTGGACAACACCAAGAAGGAGCTAGAGTCCGCCAAGAAGAACTCCGGTGCTTCTACAGCTGCCGCCGGTATCGCCGGCGCTGGCGCCGTCAAGTCCGCTGAAGGCCTAGCTACTCCGGAGACCCACATGCAGGCCGCTCGTGTTCTGGGCTTGGCTCAGGAGATGGCAGATCGCCTCACCAACGAGGCCAAGGCTGACTCCGAGTCCATGCTGGCTGAGGCCCGCACGGCCGCCGAGAAGCAGCTTGCTGACGCTGACTCTCACTCCAAGGCTCAGTTGGCTGATGCCCAGAAGCGCTTCGACGCACAGCTGCTGGATGCAGACAACCGTTCCAAGAAGCTCGTCGCTGATGCAGAGGCCAAGGCAAAGCAGACCGAGTCTGATGCCACCTCCCGCGCTGAGGCCCAGATCCGCCAGGCCGAAGAGAAGGCAGCAGCCCTGCAGGCTGACGCGGAGAAAAAGCACACCGAGGTCATGAACACGGTTAAGCAGCAGCAGACTGCTCTCGAGGCCCGTATCTCCGAGCTGCGCACCTTTGAGCGTGAGTACCGTACCCGCCTCAAGACGCTTCTCGAGTCCCAGCTTGAGGAGCTGGAGTCCCGCGGCACTGCGGCTCCGAACGGTGAAGCAGGCAAGGCCAACAACTAATCTTTATCTCATGACTGAAATAACGGCGTCCGGCACCGGACGCCGTTATTCTTTTCTGTAGACCACCGGGGGCCTCCGGTAGGCACAAGACCAGTTTTCGTGGAAGGGGAGCGGACATGCTCATTGGCGCATTGGTTCTGGCATTTGTGGCTTTCTTGGCATTCGTGAACTACATCCTTACCGCTGCTGACTGGTCCCTGTACCTGTTGTTCATCTCTGCCGGCGTCGGCATCATTCTCTTTATCGCCGATACCGTGGTGAAAATACGCCGCAAGCACGACAAGTAGCCCTCGGCCTCAAGGGATTCCTGAGGTGGAGGGCTCCTGCGATGGAGGGCCTTGGGCGGAGAGCTTCTGTCGGATAGTGATAGGGCCCGAATCTAGGTGGCACCGCTGGCCGGAGGTCCAGTTGCTTTGTTAGCCGCCTGCCGTGGCGAAGGCGGTGGGAGAGGACCGAAGGTGCGCTTTACCGTCCCCTCAACTCGGGCCATCCGCCCACGCCCTGGCGGAGCATTGGGGTTATCTTGGTTGACCCCGTTGTGGTACGGACACAGCATGACGAGGTTCTCCGGGTTGGTATAACCTCCATACTTCCACGCGATGATGTGGTGCACTTGGCACTCATCGGCCGGCTTCATGCAGTTATCCCACGCACAGACCGGAAACTCGGCCATAGCCATGATGCGCTGTTTGATGCTGGCGCTGCGCTCCTCCCGGTAGAGGTTCACAGGTCCGCGGACGGGGTGGAAGAGTGTCGCCAGCGTGCCGTCAAGGTCTATTTCACCGGAGATCACCTTGTTGACGTACTCCGCACCCGTCATTGTCGCGCCGTTGGTCATACGCAGCGTAACTTCCTCGCCGTCACCATTGAGGATCTGCGTCAACGCGTCCAAGGGGACAAGAATGTTGGTCTGCAGCCCTTTGCGTGGGGCCGCGCCTGTGAAAAATGCTTCCTGGATGGATTCGATGGGGCGCTGGTCATCGACGGCGTCGTTAAGCTCTGCGATGACATGAGAAGGTGCCGTAATCGCCATCGTCCACAACGAGTTGCGCCGGCGATACACCGTGACGCCTTCCTTGCGCTGCGTCGGTTTCGAGAGCTCTTTGAGTTTCTTCTTGGCCAGAGCTTCCATCGCCAAGGTATCAGCGCTCGTGCGGCACAGCTCAAGGCGCATCTTCCACCCCAAGGCCAGAGTCCGAGCTTTGCGTGCATAGCGATCAATGACGTTGAGCGTGGGCAGAGAATGGCCGCGCTGGCGGGCAGCAGTCACGGCGTCGCGTTGCATGCGAGTCATTGCAGTCTTACCAAAGAAACTCGAGTGCAAGCGCACCAATTCCTTGGCTGTCTTATCCGGTGAGCCAGCAGCAATGAGGTCCGCTTCAGACATCCCTTCGCACCCAGCGACGACATCAATGCCGGGCGCCAGGGCGTTAAGGAAAGTCTGAAGTGCGTTCATGATTCTGGAGCCTAAGACTCACTGCGACCAGTACGCACTAGAAAGAATGTTCCTGTGAATAACCTTTTCACCTCAGCATCGAGTGCACACACGTGTTTCTATTTCGGTATCTGGGGAACCGGAGCCTGTGAAAACTTGACTCCTCGGTTATACTCTGGAGCTATATGCAGTGAGCCGGCTATCACCGGGGAGCATTCCGGAAGAACGTGAGGCACGCGAGTGCCGCATTATTAGAACCGGGCGGGTAGGGACCGTCATCTCCTTCACACAATGAAGCGGGGCGCCACGGGCGTCCAAGCGGGGTGGTACCGCGAGCCGCAAGGCGCGTCCCCGTCACATTGAATGAGTGAAGGAAATTTAGATGAGCAACAACCCCGCGAACGTCGGCAATGTCTATCCCAAAGTCGATATGACTGCTGGATCCTCCCGCTTCCCGGATATGGAGCAGGAAGTCCAGAAGTACTGGAAGGCCGACGATACTTTTAAAGCCAGCCTCGAGCAGACTGAGGGCTGTCCCGAGTACGTCTTTTATGATGGCCCGCCTTTTGCTAATGGCCTGCCGCATTATGGCCACTTGCTGACCGGCTATGTCAAGGACATCGTCCCGCGCTACCGCACTATGGCCGGCAACCACGTCCCACGCGTCTTCGGCTGGGATACTCACGGCCTGCCGGCGGAGCTGGAGGCAGAAAAGCAGCTCGGGATCACCGATAAGGCCCAGATCGAGGAGATGGGCCTGGAGAAGTTCAATGAGTACTGCGCTAAGTCCGTTCTCGAGTACACCGATGAGTGGGAAGAGTATGTTAACCGCCAGGCTCGCTGGGTGGACTTTGAAAACGGCTACAAGACCATGGACTTGGAGTACATGGAGTCGGTCATGTGGGCCTTTAAGGAGCTCTATGACAAGGGTCTGATCTACCAGGGATTTAGGGTTTTGCCGTATTCCTGGGCGGAGCACACCTCGCTGTCGAACCAGGAGACCCGCCTGGATGATTCTTATAAGATGCGCCAGGACCCGACCCTGACGGTGACGTTCCCGGTGGCTGGTGCGGTCGAGGGAAGTGCGGCGGAGAAGACGTTGGCGGAGAACGCCGAGCTTGCCGACGCCTCCTTCCTCGCCTGGACCACCACCCCCTGGACCCTGCCATCCAACCTGGCTCTGGCGGTCCACCCGGAGGTCGACTACGTCCTGTTCAAGGCCACCGAAGGCGACTTTGCTGGCCGCACCTTCGTGATGGCCGAGGCACTCACCGGCACTTTGGCGAAGGAGCTGGGTGAGGCGGAAGTCCTCAAGACCTTCAAGGGCGCGCAGTTGGAGGGCTTTAATTACCAGCCCATCTTCGATTTCTTTCCGGATGTCGAGAACGCGTACCAGCTGCTGCTCGCGGATTACGTCACCACTGAGGATGGCACCGGTGTTGTCCACCAGGCTCCGGCCTTCGGTGAGGACGATATGATCACCTGCCAGAAGTATGGCGTGGGACTGGTCATCCCAGTGGATGAGGATGGCAAGTTCACCTCGCAGGTACCGCCGTATGAGGGCCAGCTGGTCTTTGACGCTAATAAGGCCATCATCAAGGACCTCAAGGCAGCTGGCCGCGTGGTGCGTCATGTGACCATTGAACACTCCTACCCGCACTCCTGGCGCTCCGGCGAACCACTCATCTACATGGCGCTGCCGGCATGGTTCGTCAAGGTGACAGAGTTCCGAGACCGCATGGTGGAGCTCAACCACAACGAGATTGAGTGGTTGCCGGAACACATTCGCGACGGTCAGTTCGGCAAGTGGCTGGAAGGCGCTCGCGATTGGAACATCTCCCGTACCCGCTACTGGGGCGCGCCGATCCCGGCGTGGATCTCCGATGATCCGGAGTACCCGCGCGTGGATGTCTATGGCTCGCTGGATGAGCTGGAGCGTGACTTCGGCGTGCGCCCGACCAGCCTGCACCGCCCGTACATCGATGAGCTGACCCGACCGAACCCGGATGATCCGACGGGCAAGTCCACGATGCGCCGCGTGCCGGACGTGCTGGATTGCTGGTTTGAGTCCGGCTCGATGCCGTTCGCGCAGAAGCACTACCCGTTTGAGAATAAGGAGTGGTTTGAGACTCACTCGCCGGCGGACTTCATCGTGGAGTACTCCGGTCAGACGCGCGGTTGGTTCTACCTCCTGCATGTGCTGTCCACCGCGCTGTTCGACCGCCCGGCGTTCAAGAAGGTCGTCGCCCACGGCATCGTTCTGGGCAACGATGGCCTGAAGATGTCGAAGTCCAAGGGCAATTACCCGAACGTGAACGAGGTCTTCGACCGCGATGGTTCGGATGCGATGCGCTGGTTCCTTATGTCCTCGCCGATCCTGCGCGGCGGCAACCTCATCGTGACTGAGCAGGGCATCCGTGAGGGCGTGCGCCAGGCCATCCTGCCGATCTGGAATGCTTACACCTTCCTGCAGCTTTATGCTTCCCAGGAGGCGAAGTTCGATGTCAGCTCCACCAACGTGCTGGACCGCTACATCTTGGCCAAGACGCATGACTTGGTGAAGAATACGAATGACGCACTTGCGAATACTGACATTGCTTCGGCTACCGAAGAGGTTCGCCTCTTCGCGGATGCCTTGACCAACTGGTACGTGCGCCGCTCTCGCGATCGCTTCTGGGAAGGCGAGGAGACTCACGTTGAGGCGTTCAATACCCTCTATACGGTGCTGGAGACCGTCTCTCGCGTGGTGGCTCCGCTGCTGCCGCACGTTGCTGAGGTCATCTACCGCGGCCTGACTGGTGAGCGCTCTGTGCACTTGGCTTCCTACCCGAAGGCTGAGGACTACCCGGCTGACGCGAACCTGGTGGCCGCCATGGATGCCACCCGCGCGGTGGCTTCGGCGGCGTCGTCTGTGCGCAAGTCCAATAAGCTGCGCAACCGCCTGCCGCTACCGAAGCTGACGGTGGCGATGCCGGATTCGGCGCGCTTGGCAGATTTCAAGGACATCATCCGCGATGAGGTCAACGTCAAGGACGTTGTGCTCACTGATGACGTCGATGAGGTCGGCACCTTCGACGTGGTGTGCAACGCCAAGGTGGCGGGCCCGCGTTTGGGTAAGGACGTGCAGCGCGCCATCAAGAACCTCAAGGCTGGTAACTACGAGCGCGACGGCGAGGAGGTCGTCGTCGACGGCGATATCCGCCTGACCCCGGATGAGTACACCGAGCGCTTGCAGGCAGCGAACCCGGAGTCCACGGCACGCGTGGACGGCGTAGACGGTCTGGTGGTGCTGGATACCGAGGTCACCGAAGAGCTCGAGGCCGAAGGCTGGGCCGCGGATGTCATCCGAGGACTCCAAGATGCCCGCAAGGCTGAAGACTTTGTGGTGACTGACCGCATCACGGTGGTCCTCTGCGTCCCCGCAGAAAAGGAAGAGTGGGCCAACCGCCACCGCGAGCACATTGCGGCAGAGGTGCTCGCCGTCGACTTCACCGTGACGACGGAGGCTCTGTCGAGCGATGCTGGACAGACGGTGCATGACGTCCTCAAGGGTGTCACCGCGACCGTGGCCAAGGCCTAGAACTTGGACAGCAGGGCGCAGCTGACCATGCGCTAAATATCGAGGAGAAAGGCTCCACGTCCCGGTAAGGGGAGTGGAGCCTTTCTTGTATTCGGAGAGCTAACGGCGAGCACCTGGCAAGTGTGCGCGCCACGCCATGACGACGTTGATGAGGCACAGTAGAGCGAGGACGCTACCAATGATGAAGAGGTTGGTAAACCCAATGTAAGGCGCCAAGGCGCTGAAGGCCATGGGGATGAAGAAGCCGGTGTAGGAGATGGAGTAGTAGACGGCGGTCAAGCCAGCAAGTTCACGTTCTCCCGCGATCCGCTGAACTTCAGAGAGACCCGCGACGAGCGCGAGGCCGTAGCCAGCGCCCATGGTGGCAGCTGCGGCGATGCCTAGAGGCAGAGACAAGGAATGCGCGGCGAAAGCGGCAAAGACAGCTCCGACGGTGATAACGCCCATGGCGATGGCGGAGGCGCGAGCGGACTTGTGCGTATCCACGATACGGCCGAGCATTTGCACGCCCACGCCGCAGCCGAGGGTGATGACGGTCATGAGACCGGAGAATGCGATGGGGGCATTGCCGGCGGAGTCGGACAACAATTGCGGTAGCAGCGCATAAGCGGCACCGGCACATCCAAAGACCCAAGGAGCTACAGGCATGACGACGCGCACGAAACGCTTGTGAGCGGCCGTCGGGACGTGGAGCATCTGGAGCATCTCGCGGACGGTGAGATCCAGGATGGTCATCTTCACAGTGCCATGGCTGGGCTGGCGGGTTTCCGGAGTGTGAAGAATCCAGATAGCAGTGACAACGGTGAGCAGCATATGGAGGATATATGCGGTGTGAGTCGGCCATGGACCCCACTGCGCCAAGACAGAAGCGATGCCCGCGCCCACGAGGAAACCTGCGGTCAAGCACAGTGATGCCTTGCGTGCACCGGAGGCAGGGTCACCACCGGCACGGGTAATGAGCTCAGTAATCCACGTTGAACCCACAGCCATGACCAGGCCCAACGCCATGCCGCACAGAACGCGGCCCAAGGCAATGATGAGAGGTTCCTCGGGAGCGATAGAAAGAAGGAAAGAACCAGCAAGAGAGAGCGGAGCGGCCGGAAGTAGCATCGGGCGGCGGCCAATAAGGTCAGAGAGCGGCCCGCCGATGAGCAACGCCGGGATAATGCCGACAACATACGCCGCGAGGAGGCCGTTGACGGTCACTTGAGAGAAGTGGGAGGTCTCGCGGTACATCACGAGAAGCGGCGTGAATTCATTGCCACCCCAGGCCACAGCGACCATGGAGCCAGCAACGGGGAACCACGCGCGTGAGGAGAGCGAGCCCTGGGCTGGGGGCACAGCGGAGTCAGTTGATAGTTCGGAGTCGTCGACAGCCGCGTCGACCTCCGGGTGCGAATGTGCGGAGACAGTCACAGTTGCTTCCTTGAAGAGTTGAGGTGAGATTCGAGTTCGGTGAGGTAGGTGTCGAGGTGGCCGGCGCGGAGGGCGTCGGCCAGCAAGGCGTGCTGGGCAACGAAGGCACGTGCGCGCTCAACGCTGCGCCCCACGGCCGTGGCGGTGAAACGTTGTTGGCGCTCGCGCAAGGTGTGCCCCAGATTGGCCAACAGACGGTTGCCACCGTTGTCCATGATGGTCTGGTGGAATTTCGCGTCGAGCCTGGCATAGGCGCGTAAGTCGTCCTTGTCGAGCGCGGCATGTTGTTCCGCAATGGTGGCGTCGAGGACATCGGCGATGAGGCCGCGCTCCTCGGCTGGTAAAGAGCAGATATGACGGGCAGAGTGCTCGTCGACGAGCATCCGTGCCTCGTACACTTCACGAATCTCGCGGGGACTAATCGGTACCACGAGTGCACCACGCTTGGGGTAGAGCTTCAAAAAGCCTTCCACCTCGAGACGGAGGAAAGCTTCACGCACCGGGGTGCGGCTCATCCCCAGCTCTGAGGCGAGGGCGGCTTCGGAGAGCATTTCCGAGTCATCAACCTCATCATCGATGATGCGGCGCTTGAGGTGTTCGTAGGCCCGTTCCGCGGCGGGCACCTTGTCTTTCTGCATGCATACATGATGCATGCATGTGGCATTCAAGATCTAGCGCAAACGCCAATTCGTGAGACATCGATCACGCGGAGGGAAAGTGAGAGCTAGTTCTCCGAATATCGAATGTGGCCAGGTGGGAGACGTTTTAAAGGCGAGTGACGGAGGCGGTGGGGACGTCGTAAAGCACTGCCTCGCCCATGCCGACCCAACCGATAAAGGGATCATTCTGAAGCACGTGCGGAGTGTGGACATGGCCGAGAATCCATGCGTCGAAGTCGCACGCCTGTAGTTGATTGGGCGTCGTAGGCAAGCACACGCCTTTTGAGAACTCACCAGTCGCTGACGAATGCAGCAAGCCTAGGTGCGGCCCGTCGCCTTGGCGGGCAGGGAAGGTGAGCTTGCGGGGATCGGGGTCTGCGGCCACCGCGGCGGTAACAACAGTTGCGCCTGCGCAGTGAAAGGCATGAACGTCGGTAGAGTGAACGGTCACAAACGAAGGGAAACTGAGTTTGTGGTGGACGTCGTGATTTCCGGAGATGAAATGGGCGTCGTCGAAAAGCTCGCCGGCGCGGGCCATGACCTGCTGGGCCTGGGGGACGTAGGTATCTGTGTCGGCCGTACGGTCAATGATGTCACCGAGACAGATGCAGGCATCCGCGTCCGTGGTCTCCAGGACGTCGAGTGCCCACTCTATGCCCGGCGCGCCAGGCCTGCCAAGGTGAAGATCCGCGAAAATGAGAATGCTAGCCACGCGCCCGCCGTCCCTGCCACCAAGTGATAAGTACTAGCACGACGGTGGAGGTGCCTACACCGATGAGCGTCATGGCCATGGCTTCTGCGCGATGTCCCTGGTCAAATTGGTTCATAATCCAGGGCGCGAGGAGATTGAGCTGGCTCGGACGGATTAGGGAGGACATGACGAGCTCGCGGAAGCCCACAAAGAACGCCAGCAGCCAACCGGCAAAGATACCCGGGGCAAGCAGCGGCAAGGTGATGCTGCGCAACTTATGGGGCGCAGAGGCACCGGATACGGCGGCTGCCTCGTAGACCGAAGGGGAAACTGCGCCAGCGGAGGTTTTGATGTTTTGTACCGCCATGGGCAGGAAGAGGACGGTAAAAGCCATGACGAGGATGATCATGGAGCCATAAGGTGTCCATGGCAGCCACGGTGCGTTCCACAGGAGGATGAAGCCGATGGCAAGCACAATGCCGGGAACAGTATCGGGTGCCACAGCAAGGAAGTCCGTGACACGGGCACTGACCTGCTTGGTCCGCTGGGTGAGCAAGGTGACCGCAATGCCGAGGATGACCGCCGTTGTGGCGCCTACTGCGCCGAGGGCAATGGAACGCAGCAAAGCTTCCTGGGCAGAAGGCATCTGTAGGACGATGGCGAAATAGTCGAAGGTGAGGTTCTGAGGCGTTGGGGGCGCGGAGCGCAGAATGGTCATTGCTGCCAGGGTGATGGAAATATACGGGATGAGCACCGAGCAGGCGATGATGAGGAAAGTAACGGCGCCGCCAAGGGCCTTGCCTACGGCGCCAATGCGGAGAGAGACTTGGCGGGATACGCGTCCCCCACTGGTGAGGTCGCGTCGCGAGACCCATTGTTGGAAGGCCCATGCACCCACGCCAAGTGCAAACAGCACAGATGAGGACGCTGCTGCATCGGAGAAGCTCAACGGGTCAATGGTGACGTCTTGGTAAATGGAGGAGACCAGTACCGTGAAACCGATGGCGTTTCCCAAGGTAACTGGGGTGCCAAACTCGCCGGCGGCCTTGATGAAAATGATCAATGCGCCCAGTGAATAGGGGCCCACGACGGTGGGCAGGATGATGCGACTAATTTGTTGCCACCGGCTGGCGCCGGCGACTTGAGCCATTTCCAGAGAGGATGCGGGAATTGAGGTCAGACAGTTGCGCAGGATGAGATAGAGGAAGGGGAAGAGCTCGCACGCCATGATGAAGGCCATGCCAGGAACCGAGTAAATGGCGTCGTGCGCGAGCTTGCCGACGGTATGCCCGAAGAGCAATTCGGAGACTCCACCGCGGCGGGTGAAATCCATCCACGCCATTGCTGCGGCAAAAGGCGGGGTCATGAAAGGAATCATGATGGCGATTTCTATCCAGTTCGCTTTAGAAAAAGGCGTCCACGCGCGCAAGAAGGCTAGCGGGGCGGCGAACAGAGTAGAAAAGACCACCACGAGGAGGGAGAGGACGACAGTATTAAGCAGGACCTCTCCCATGCCCGGCTCCACAATCTTGTGGAGAGAAGAAGGCTCATCGCGGTACCCCACCACAGCGCTGATGAGCACCGATACCAATGGCGCAGCGACAAGCACGAGCAGCACAAGGAGTACTGCATAAATGCCAAAAGTGCGCTGAGGGCTGCGGGTAGTGGTGCTCATGAGGTGGGGTTACTCCGTGGTGAGATAGTAGAGGCTACTTCAGGTAGCGCTCAGCGAACTTTTCCTTGACGTCCTTGGAGGAGGAGGCGATGCCGTCAAGATCCTCGTTGAGGGTCTTAATCTCCTCCAGCTTCGGACCGTTCTTCGGGGCGATCTCGGTGTTGGCCGGGATCATGTTCTTGGAAGCAGAAATCTCCTGTGCCTCATCGGAGAACATGAAGTCGACAAAAGCTTCGGCAGCGTCCTTGTTATCGGTGGTCTTGAGGATCATGACCGGGCGCGGGGTGACAGTAGTGCCGGAGGAGGGGATAACAACCTCAAGCGGCTCGCCCTTGGCCTGAGCAGAGTATGCGGAGTAGTCCACGCCGCCCATGACGATGCCACGAGAACCGGAGGTGACCTGGTCCAAGGCTGGGCCGTTAGCGCCCTGGACAATCATGCCGTTGTCGAAGAGCTTGTCAAAGAGCTCCCAGGTCTTGTCCTCGCCCCACTGATCCACCATGGCAGCAATGAGGTCAGCGGCGGTGCCGGACTCGCGCGGATCCGGCATAATGACCTGATCCTTGTACTTTTCGTCAGCGAGGTCCTCCCAGTCCTGCGGGACGGAGTCCACCACGTTGGTATTGGTCACCAGCGCCAGCGCGGAGCCATCACGGCCGGTAAAGGTGCCATTCTTAGATACCCAGCTGGAAGTGATCTTGTCAGCGCCTTCCGGGGTGTATTCTTCCAGAGCGCCGGCCTTGTCCTGCTTGGACGCTGCGGACCAAGAAGCCAGGTAGACCACGTCTGCCTGCGGGTTAGCCTCTTCCGCCTTGAGCTTGGCGGTGATCTTGCCGGTGGTGTCGGCGAAGACGTTGACCTTGACATCGGTCTTTTCCTCGAAGGCTTCGACGAGGGCGTCGGTAAGCCCCTGCGGGTTCGCAGAGTAGTAGTCCAGCTCGCCGGACAGGCCCTCCGGGGCTTCCCAGGCCTCGGCGGTGGTCTCGGCACCGGTGTTGTCGGCAGAGGATGCGTCGGTGGAGTCAGCGGAATCAACGGAACCGCAGCCAGCCAGAGCTAGGGCGGAAGCAGCGGTGGCAGCGAGGGCGAGAGAAAGCTTCTTATACAGCATGGAGAATCCTTAAAAGTAGAAAACAGATGAGGTTAGTACGCGAGACGTACCGTC
Organism: Corynebacterium sp. MSK218; assembly: GCF_030232655.1. Taxonomy (NCBI): domain Bacteria; kingdom Bacillati; phylum Actinomycetota; class Actinomycetes; order Mycobacteriales; family Corynebacteriaceae; genus Corynebacterium; species Corynebacterium sp. MSK218. The sequence continues at coordinate 69,155 of NZ_JASPGN010000004.1, read as the reverse complement.
GAACCACGATCGACTCGAGAGCGGCTGTACGCCACCCAAGGCTCGTCAGCGCCTTCGACATCGCAGTGCAGCTCGTAGCGCCCGCCGATGTACTGAGCGGTGCGGACGATTCCGTCCACGTGGTGCGGGAAAGACCCAATGTCTTCCTCCGCGTCAAGGACAGTGAGGTTTTCCGGACGGACGTCGGGAAGCCCAGCACGGCGGTTCATAGTGCCCACGAAGCCACCGACGAAGGTTGTGGCAGGGGAGTCGTACAGGGTGACAGGATCGGCGAACTGTTCGATGACGCCGTCCTTCATGACGACGACGCGGTCCGACATGGACAGAGCCTCGGACTGATCGTGGGTAACGTAGATAACCGTGAGGCCCAAATCGTGAGCAAGTGCGGTGAGCTCGGCACGAATCTGAACACGCAGGGCGGCGTCGAGGGCAGAGAGTGGCTCATCCATAAGGAGCAACTGCGGGTTGGACACAAGCGCGCGGGCGATGGCTACGCGCTGCTGCTGGCCGCCGGAGAGTTGATTGGGGCGAGCTTGTGCCTTCGGAGTAATGCCGACCATGTCCATACAGGTGCGCACACGTTCTGTGCGTTCCGCAGAAGAAAGCTTGTTACCCGCGGTGGTGAGGGGAAACTCGATGTTTTTCTCAACGGTCATGTGTGGCCACAGCGCCAGATCTTGGAACACCATGGACAGGTTGCGCTTATTTACGGGAACGTTCGTGTGGGGACCGAACACTTCTTTACCGGAGAAGGTGATGGTGCCAGCATCGGGAGTTTCGAGGCCTGCGATGCAGCGCAGAAGCGTGGACTTACCGCAACCGGAGGGGCCGAGGATGGAGATGAACTCGCCGGAGTTAATGACGAGGTCAGTGGCATGGAGGCCGGTATTGTCCGCGAACTCGCGCTTAATGCCGTCGACGACCACGTGGGCCTGGGAGACAGGTTGTTGGGGCGAGAGCTGAGAAGTCACGGCGGAAAAGGTTAGGGGGAGAAAGTAAGCGGATAGGGGCATAAAAGTTACGAAGTTAATAAAGAAACATGAATAATGGGTTACCCGCGCGCGGTGTTTACACTGGAGCACATGCAACGCTGGGTCCTTCACATCGACATGGATGCTTTCTTTGCCTCCGTGGAACAGTTGACCCGGCCCACGCTGCGAGGCCGCCCAGTGCTGGTGGGCGGCGCGGGTGGGCGCGGCGTGGTGGCTGGAGCTTCTTACGAAGCTCGTGAATATGGTGCGCATTCGGCAATGCCCATGTTCCGCGCCCAGCAGCTGGTGGGGTACAAAGCCGTGGTGGTGCGGCCGCGGCGCGCGGTGTATTCGGCGGCCTCGCGCCGGGTCTTTGGCATCATCGCGAAACATGCGGGGCTTATTGAGCAGCTCTCCATTGACGAAGCATTTATGGAACCGGCTGCTCTGGTAGGCGCCGCGCCTGACGACGTCCGTGAGTGGGCCGACAACCTGCGCCGCGTCATTCGTGAGGACACTGGCCTGCCCAGCTCGATTGGTGCGGGAGCAGGAAAACAGGCGGCGAAGATTGCCTCTGGGGAAGCGAAGCCGGATGGCACCTTCGTGGTACCGCAGGAACGATTCGATGAACTTATCCACCCCTTGCCCGTGGGTAAGCTGTGGGGCGCAGGACCGGTGACGCAGCAGAAGCTTGCAGCCATTGGGGTAGAGACCATTGGGCAGCTGGCGGCCATGAGCCGCAAAGAAGTGGAGATTTCCCTCGGCGGTGTGGTGGGCGTGCAGCTGTGGCAGTTGGCGCAAGGCATTGATGAACGGCCCGTTGCCCCGCGCGCGATTGCGAAGCAGATTTCCACGGAGTTTACCTACCCCACGGATTTGCGCACGGTGCCGGAGGTGGATGCCGCGTTGACGCGAGCAGCAGAAGGCGCGCACCGCCGCTTGCTCAAAGATGGACGCGGTGCGCGCACCGTGACGGTGAAATTGCGGATGGCGGATTTCCACATTGAGTCGCGCTCAGCCACCTTGCCCTATGCCACCGACGACTTGGAGATCCTCAAGGCGCGAGCATTGAGCTTGGCGCGCTACCCCGACGAATTAGGGCCCATCCGGTTGGTTGGCGTGAGCTATTCGGGATTGGAAACAGCCCGCCAAGACGTTCTTTTCCCAGAACTTGACCGTGAAGTCGTGCGCCCAACTCCGGATACGGATTATGAGACCGGCGTCAGCGACCATCTGCCCGGCGGGCCCGAAACAGAAACGGAGCCCGGGGTGGGGTTGGAATCGCACAACGAAGCCGGGCCGGACTCGACGCGTCGCTGGCACGCTACCCAAGACGTTTACCACCCGGAGTTTGGGCACGGGTGGATTCAAGGCACGGGCCATGGGGTAGTCAGCGTGCGCTTTGAAACCCGGGCGACGGGGCCGGGGTTTGTTCGTTCCTTTGCTGCTGAAGATGAAGAACTCCGACCCGCCGATCCGTTGGATTCGCTGGCGTGGGAGGACATCCCGTCGGATGAAGATACCGAGCTTGATGATGCGGAAGGGACACCGCCGGCTGGGGACAGCTAGCTCGCGGTATACGCCGTGGCCTGTGGCGCGGAGCTAAACATGTCGGCCACCGGGGTGCCGGTAGCCAGTGCCGCAGCAAGCAGAATGCGGGCTTGGCCGGCGCGGAATCCGCCGGAAGCTACCGCGCCCATCTCGCCTAAGGTGGCACCACCACCTGCGCCGCCATAGGCCAGCTTGGTCAATCCATAGGGAGTGCGGGTGCTGATCACCACCGGCACTCCAGCCTGCAGCGCGCGGGCCACCCCGGCGCCCATCTCTGCGCCCATGTTGCCCGAACCCATGGCTTCGATGATGAGGCTTTTGGCGTGGTTGAGGGAGACGTCGACAAGCAGGGCGCCGGCTCCCGGGTAAGCCGCAATGATCTCAACTGGGTGCTCCGCCAAGGGGGCTAGGGGAAGTGGCGGCACGGCAGAGTCGCCCACCGCCAGCTCCTCAAAGCCATTGAGATGCGAGGTGTGCCATTTGCGGGCGCGCCGGCCGGGGATGGTCTTTCCCCCAAACTGAACCCACACACCAGGCTTGCCAGAGCACAGAAGGTCGTAGGCATCACGCAGGTTGCGCGGGCCGTCGCCCTCTGGGTGGTCGAAGGCGCGCTGCGCGCCCGTGAGTACAACGGGGCCATCGCCTAAGTCAAACAGGGACAAAGCCAGCGCGGTTTCCTCCATCGAATCCGTGCCGTGAGTAATGAGCACGCCCTCAATGTCCGGGCGAGCAAGCTGTGTGCGCACGCAGAGCAGCAGCTCATCGAGATCAGACAGGGTAATCGAGCTAGAATCCAGAGCGCGAAATTCCACGACCTCGATGTCGTTGCCCAGGGAGTCAGCCAACTGTTGGCCGTTAACAGTGGGGACGAGGGAACCGTCAGCAATGGTGGTGCAGGCAATGGTGCCGCCGGTGGCGATGAGCGCGAAAGTCATTCCACCAGGGTACTTCAGGCGCAACGCTGCGCGGGAAACACAGGCTGGTGTGCGTGAGCGCTAGAGTGAAGGAGATTAACCACGACCCCCTACGTGAGGAGTATCTGTGAAATCCATCAAGCTGAGCGCCGCCATCCTGGCCCTGGGTGCAAGTGTCACCTTGGCTGCCTGCTCGTCCTCGGACGAGGACGCGGCGAACTCGAGCAGCGCCGCAAAGCCTACCGGCGAGACCTCTGCTTCCCAGGTAGTCTCCACCGAGATGCCTTCCGTGGAGCAACTCAATGAGATCCTGGCGAAGGCTTCTGACCCGAACGTGCCGCAGGAAGAGAAGGTTCAGCTGGTCCAGGGTAGTGAGACGGCGCCGGAGCTTTTCGACGTCATGTCTCAGTCCCAGGCCGAATCCGGCGCCACCTTTGAGGTCGTTGCCCCGGTCATCCCGGGCCTCGTGCCGGACTCTGCGCTGGCTACCGTCCACATCAATACCCCAGATGGCCAGCAGCAGACCGCTGATCAGGTGGAGTTCATCAACGATGGCGGTACGTGGAAGCTGTCCCAGACGTGGGCCTGTGTCCTCGTGACCAATATTGTGCCGCCGGAAGAGGTTCCGGAAATGTGTGCCGATTCCGCAGCAGAGGCGCCTGTCGACGCCGCCGACGGCGAGATGCCAGCCGAGGGCGAGGCTCCCGCCGACGCCGCTGATGCCCCCGCCGAAGGCGAGGCTCCAGCACAGTAAGTTTCTCGCGCAGCACGTTCTGCGCACGGAAGCTGCAAGGAACGTGCCTCGTCAGCACAAGCGCCCAGTCAGTCCTGGTACGAAACCGGGGCCGGCGGGCGCTTTCTTAAGCGTGTGGGGAGAGTTTAGTCGGTGTGAAAACCCATCTCGGTGGCGCTGGTCTGCAGGACACGCAGGTCCGAGCCTTCTGCGCCATAGGAGATGACGGTGGTGATGGAGACGTCGCCAGCCGTCGGCAGCGGTTTGGTCAGATCCACGGTGACGGTGCCCTCGGATTGCGTCGTGGTATCGAGGACCTTAAGTTCCTTGTCCTGCAGCTCCTGAGGGGCGTCGGCGCCGTCGAAGGACAGCGCGCCCAGGGACGGGCGTTGTTCCACAGAGACACTAAGCGTTGCCACATCGCCGTCGAGCTTGTCCAAGGTATACGTGGTGGTTTGCAACAGTGTGGACTCACCAGGGACGCGAGACTCCACCGTCCACTCCGCGCCGGGGCCGATCTCTTCCTCAGGGAAGACAATGGGCAGCGACGTCAGGCTGGTAATTGCGCGTTCCACGGCACCGCGCGCCTCATCGGTGGCTGCTTGCGGTGCGGCGAGGCGCAGTGAGTTCATTTGGCCGGTATCGGTGCCGCGCCAACCAAACTGGAAACCTTCAGCAGACTCCACATCAGCACCTTCTGCTCCGGGTTTACCCACGGTGACGAAGGCATTGCGGCTCGCCGGCAGCTGGCCTTCGACGTTTTCGGTAGCCGCCTCCACGGAAGCCTGCAGCGGGAGGGTGACTTTATCGGTGGCTCCGGGCGCAGTGCCTTCGCTGCCATCTTTGCGCAGCTCCTGGTCAAAGCCAGTGGCAACGGTATAGGTCAGGGACTGCTCGGAATCAAGGTCCTGATAGGTCAGCACGCGGCCGGTGCCGTCACCGGGGGAGTGAAGGGTGACGCGTGGGGCGTCGAGAGGCAGGCCCACGGGTTCTTCCACCGGCTTGGCCGGCTGGGAATAGGAACAGCCAGCAAGAGTGCCGGTCAAGGCCAAGGCTGCAGCGGACAGAACTGAAACGACTCTCAGACGAAACACGCATTCCAAAATACCGGATGGGGCTGTTTAGAATGGAACGGGTGAAGGCAAGGAGATATATCGGAACAATGGCCGCGGTGGTGCTGGGAGTAGCTGCCGTGGACCAAGCAGTGAAGCAACTGATGCTGTCGATCCTTACCGAAGGCGAAGCGCTGCCGGTGATTGGTAACTGGTTCCGCTTCTACCTCCTTTTTAACCCCGGTGCGGCTTTCTCCATGGGAGGGGAGGGCTCGACGTGGCTGTTTACCACCATCCAGCTGGTTTTCGTCGTAGGTGTTGCCATCGCTGCACCGAGGATCCATGACAAGTGGCAGGCGGTAGGCTTGGCAATGATTGCGGGCGGGGCGTTGGGTAATCTGATTGACCGCCTCGTGCGCGAGCCGGGATTCTGGTTTGGCCACGTGGTGGATTACATTTCCGTCGGCAGCTTCGCTGTTTTTAACATCGCGGATGCCTCAATCACGTGTGGTGTGGTGGTGTTTATCATCGCGATGTTCATGGCGGAGCGGAAGGAGGCACAAGAGTCTGATGCGTGAAAGTCGTAGGTTGCCGGTACCTGAGGGCCTCGAGGGTATGCGTGCCGATGCTGCTTTGGCCAAGCTCTTGGGTGTTTCTCGGGCTAAGGTGGCGGAGTTGTGCGCGGCGGGTGACGTGGAGATCGACGGCGTGGCGGTGGGCAAGTCTGAGCGGCTAAGCGCCGGCGGCTGGATTGACGTCATGATGCCGGCGCCGGAAGAACCGCTGGTGCCTAAAGAGGAGCTGGTGGAGGGTATGGATGTCCTCTACGAGGATGAGGACATCATCTGCGTGTTCAAACCTGTGGGCGTGGCCGCGCACCCGACTCTGGGGTGGGAAGGGCCGACCGTGATCGGCGGGCTTCGTGCGGCGGGCTATGCGCTTGCCGACGCCGGACCTACCGAACGCAAAGGCATTGTCCACCGCCTCGACGTGGGTACCTCCGGTGTCATGGTGGTCGCCGCCAGCGAGCGCGCCTACTCCCAGCTGAAGACCGCCTTCCGCGAGCGGACCGTGGACAAGACCTACCACGCGGTGGTCCAGGGGCTGCCGGATCCGATCGTCGGTACCATTGATGCACCGATTGGGCGCCATCCGTCGGCGGGCTGGAAGTTCGCCGTGGTGGAAGACGGCAAGCCAGCGGTTACTCACTACAAGCTGCTGGAGGCCTTCCGCGAGGCCAGCCTGTTGGAGGTCCACCTCGAGACTGGCCGCACACACCAGATCCGCGTCCACATGTCCGCCACCGGACATCCCTGCGTGGGTGATCCGATGTATGGCTGCGACCCGAACTTGGCTAAGCGCGTTGGTCTTATCCGGCAGTGGCTCCATGCAGTGTCCTTGGGCTTTTCGCACCCGGGCACCGGCAAATGGTTTGAGTGCACCGCGCCGTACCCGGAGGATCTCGAGCACGCAGTAGAGGTCTTGCGCGGATGACGGTGAATCGATCCACCCGCCAGCGTATTTATCGCCGCCGTCGCATCGCAGCCTATGTGTTGCTTGCGGTGACAGCGCTGCTCGTGGTTCTTTCCTTTGGCATCTTTGGCACGCAGCCAAGCACCGCGCTCCAGGGAGACCAGCTAGGCCCAGACGGCTCTGAGACCGCCGCCGAGTACCGCGAGCGTGCCGAAGCGTCGCTGGCCCAAGCCGATGAGCCGACGTACGCGCTCGTGGGGTTCCACTCGGCGCTGTCACCGGAGGACACCGCTGAGGTACTGAGCCCAGCGCAGCGCATGGATGCCATCATCATCGGACTGGCAGCTCCCGTGGCAGTCCCGGAGCCCACAGCGGGTAAGGACCGCGCGGACGTCATTACTACTGTTCTTCAGCGCGTGGCTCACGCCGCCGGCGATGGTGGCGAGACTCCAAAGCAGGTGGATGCCGCGGTGGTCTATTCCAGCGGTACTGAATTGCGAGCCCTAGCTTCCGACCCCCGCGTAAAGACAGTGGAAGCCGCGCCTGCCGACGCCGCCTGGGGTTCCTTCGGCGTGCGCCCGCCCTCCAATACCCGTTAGAGTTACCAGCAGTAAGGAGCGATGATGCGACTGTTCCCCAAAACCTCCACGTGGCCTGCCAACTACCGCTTCGCCTATATCCTTGTGTGGGCAGGAGCTATCATCACAGTCCTCGCCGCCATCGCGCTAGCACTCTTGGGCAGCGATGGGCTGACGCTGGGCATCATGATTGTTGTGGCCCTCTACTGCATCGCCATGGCCGTGCTCATGCCGCGGTGGGCGCTCAACGGCCAAGAGGAAGCCGCCAAGCGGGCCCGAGCCAAGGAAGCCCGTGACGAGCTGCGCCGGATGAAGAAGCAGAAGTAGGCGCACTACCCGTTTAGGTGGCAGTCGTGTCTTCTGTCGTGTCTTCGGTGCGGGGGTGCGGGGAGTGGAGGCGGGCGCGGCGTCGGGAAGCGCGGCCCATCCGCACCAAATCCGCCAGGTAAATGATGACCGCTACCCAAATAATGATGAAGCCGATCCAACGCTCAGTCGGCATCTCCTCCTGGGTGACGAAGACCGCCCACAGCATCTGCATAATCGGTGTCATGTACTGCAGCATGCCGATGGTGGATAGGCGCAGATGCTTAGCGCCCTGTGCAAAGCAGAGCAGCGGCAGGGCAGTCACCAGTCCGGAGGTAACGAGCAGTGCCATGTGGCCAGGGCCCTCGCTGGCAAAGGTGGATTCGCCCTGGACCTGTAGGTATCCCAGGTACATGAGCGCGAAGGGCAGCATGACGATGGTTTCCGCGGCCACGGAGCCCATGGAAGAGACCGAAATCTGTTTCTTGAACAGCCCATAAAGCGCGAAACTAAAGGCGAGGGCCAGCGAATAATAGGGCGCCTGGCCGGTCATAAACGTCAGCCACAGGACCGCCACGAAGGCAATGCTGACCGACGCCACCTGTGCCTTCGTCAGTGTCTCCTTGAGGAAAATGATGCCTAAGGCGACTGAGACGAGCGGGTTGATGAAATAGCCCAGTGCGGCGTCTGCCACGTGGTCGCTGTTGACCGCGATGACGTACGTACCCCAGTTGATGGTGATGGTAATACCGCAGCCCAGCATCCAGCCCCACGTGCGCAGGCTCATCTCTTTGAGCTCACGCCAGCCGCCGGTCACCACCAGCATGAAGGTGACGAGCACCGCAGTCCACACAATGCGGTGCGCAAGAATTTCAAATGGGCTGGCGGGGCGTAGCAGCGGGAAGAACGCCGGGAAGAAGCCCCACATGAGATAAGCGGCAATAGTGTAGAACATCACAGAAAAATGTACAGGACGTTGAGTAATCCGGGAAGTTTGACGGCCCCGCTAAGATGACCGCATGGCCAAAAACTCATCCTTCGTCCACCTGCACAACCACACCGAGTTTTCCATGCTGGACGGCATGGCAAAGGTGGATATGTTGGCGGATGAGGTGGTCCGCCAAGGCATGCCCGCCGTCGGCATGACGGACCACGGCAACATGTACGGCTCCAATGCCTTCTACCAGAGGATGACGAGCGCAGGCGTCAAACCCATCATTGGTATTGAGGCCTACCTCGCGCCGGAGTCGCGTTTCAATAAGAAGCGCGTGCTGTGGGGAACGCCGGATCAAAAGCGCGATGATGTTTCTGCCTCCGGTGCCTACCTGCACCAGACCATGCTGGCGGAAAATGAAACTGGTCTGCGCAATCTGTTTAAGCTCTCCTCGCTTGCCTCCTACGAAGGTCAGCTGGGCAAGTGGCCGCGTATGGATGCCGAGCTTATCGCTGAGCATGCTGAGGGCATTATCGCGACCACCGGCTGCCCCTCCGGCGATGTCCAAACCCGCCTGCGCCTGGGCCAGTTCAACGAGGCACTCGAGGCCGCTGCGATGTGGCAGGACATCTACGGCAAGGACAATTTCTTCTTGGAGCTCATGGACCATGGGCTGGATATCGAGAAGCGCACTCGTGATGGCCTGTTGGAGATTGGCCGCAAGCTGGACTTGCCGCCGCTGGTGACCAATGACTGCCACTACGTGCTGGAGTCTCAAGCCCCAGCGCATGAGGCTATGCTTTGTGTGCAGACGGGCAAGACCTTTATGGACCCGGACCGTTTCAAGTTTGACGGCACCGGCTACTACATCAAGTCCGCCCAGCAGATGCGTGAACTGTGGGACCATATGGTGCCGGAGGCCTGCGATAACACCTTGTGGATTGCAGAGCGCGTCCAAGACTACGGCGCCATTTGGGAAGAACATACCCACGACCGCATGCCGATTGCCGACGTCCCCGAGGGCCACACCCCAACCTCGTGGCTGACCCACGAGGTCATGGAGGGCCTTAAGGATCGCTTCAACGGCAGGGATGTGCCGCAGGAGTACATCGACCGCGCTGAGTACGAGATCAGCGTCATCGATATGAAGGGCTATCCTTCCTACTTCCTCATCGTGGCCGAGCTCATCAAGCACGCGCGGTCCATCGGTATTCGCGTCGGCCCGGGTCGTGGTTCGGCTGCAGGTGCGCTCGTGGCCTATGCGTTGACGATTACCAACATTGACCCCATCGAGCACGGCCTCCTCTTCGAGCGATTCTTGAACCCGGAGCGCCCCTCCGCGCCGGATATCGATATCGACTTCGATGACCGCCGCCGCGGCGAAATGATTACCTACGCTGCTGAGCGCTGGGGCGAGGACAAGGTTGCCCAGGTGATTACCTTCGGCACCGTGAAGACCAAGCAGGCGATTAAGGACTCCGCCAAGGTGCACTTTGGCCAGCCGGGCTTCCAGATGGCCGACCGCATCAACGGTGCGTTGCCGCCCGCCATTATGGCCAAGGATATTCCGCTGTCCGGTATTACTGACCCGGAGCACGAGCGCTACTCGGAGGCCACCGAGGTCCGCCAAATGATTGAGACTGACCCGGACGTCAAGAAGATTTATGAGACCGCGCGTGGTCTTGAGGGCGTCGTCAGGCAGGCCGGTGTGCATGCCTGCGCGGTGATTATGGCTTCGGTCCGCCTCATGGACCACATTCCGATGTGGAAGCGCCCAGCCGACGGCGCCTACATCACCGGCTGGGACTACCCCGCCTGTGAGGCTATTGGCCTGCTGAAGATGGACTTTCTGGGCCTTCGCAACCTCACCGTGATCGGCGACTGCCTAGAGAACATCAAGAAAAACCGCGGCGAGGAAGTCCACCTAGAGGACCTCCATGCCGACGACCCGAATGCCTCGAAGGTCTATGAACTGCTCTCACGGGGCGATACTCTGGGCGTGTTCCAGCTGGACTCGGGCGGCATGCAGGAGCTGCTCAAGCGCATGAAGCCGACAGGTTTCAAGGACATTGTCGCGTCGCTGGCGCTCTACCGTCCGGGCCCGATGGGCGTGAATGCTCACTGGGATTACGCGGACCGCAAGAATGGGCGTAAGGAAATTACCCCGATTCACCCGGAGCTGGAAGAGCCGCTCAAGGAAATCCTCGATGAGACCTACGGCCTTATCGTGTACCAGGAGCAGATCATGCGTATCTCGCAGAAGGTGGCAAACTACACCGCCGGCGAGGCAGACGGCTTCCGCAAGGCTATGGGTAAGAAGAAGCCGGAAGTCCTGGCGCAACAGTACGACAAGTTCTGGGGCGGCATGAAGGACAACGGCTACTCCAAGGAGGCCATGGATGCGCTGTGGGGCACGATTGAGCCTTTCGCTTCCTACGCGTTTAACAAGTCTCACGCCGCGGGCTACGGCCTGGTGTCTTTCTGGACGGCCTACCTCAAGGCCTACTATGCCCCGGAGTACATGGCAGCGCTTCTGACGTCGGTGGGTGACAAGAAGGATAAGTCCGCTATCTACCTTGCCGATTGCCGCCACCTGGGCATCCGCGTGCTCTCCCCAGACGTCAATGAGTCCCAAGAAACCTTCCAAGCCGTGGGCGAGGACATCCGCTTCGGCATGGGCGCTATCCGCAACGTCGGTGGGGAAGTGGTCGATTCCATCGTGAAGACCCGCCGGGAGAAAGGCGCATATACGTCCTTCTCTGACTATTTGGACAAGATTGAGCTAGCAGCCTGCTCCAAGCGCGTGACGGAGTCCCTCATCAAGGCCGGCGCTTTCGACTCCCTGGAGCACCCACGCAAGGGCCTCATGCTCATTCACGAGGACGCAGTGGACTCCGTTCAGACCACGAAGAAGGCAGCTGATAAGGGCCAGTTCGACCTTTTCGCCGGCTTCGGTGGCGGCGACGAGGAAGGCGACTCCGGCTCTGCCTTTGCTATTGATGTCCCCGATGAGAATTGGGATCGCAAGCACGAGTTGGCACTGGAGCGCGAGATGCTTGGCCTTTACGTCTCCGGCCACCCGCTCGACGGTTTCGAGGAAGCACTCGATGCGCAGACCGATACGCCGATTACCAAGATTCTTAACGGTGAAGTCGGCAACGGGCAGGAGCTCGTGATTGGCGGCATCATCTCGGGAGTGGACAGGCGTTTTTCCAAGCGCGATGGTTCTCCATGGGCCATCGTCAGCATGGAGGATCATAACGGCGCCCAGGTAGACATCCTCGTGTTCAACCAGGTGTACTCGCTGGTGGCTCCGCAGATTGCGGAAGACAACATCATCCTGGCCAAGGTTCAGGTGAAGATTCGTGATGAGCGCATGTCCCTCTTCTGCTCCGATATCAAGGTGCCAGACTTGGGCCCCGGCAATGGAGCGGGCCTGCCGCTGCGCCTGACCATGCGCACGGACCAGTGCACGATGGAAAACATTGCCAAGCTCAAGCAGGTACTGGTCAATAACAAGGGTGAGTCCGACGTGTACCTCACGCTTGTCGACGGCGAAGAGTCCACCATGATGGTCCTCGGTGAGCATTTGCGTGTGGAGCGCTCGAGCAACCTTATGGGTGACCTCAAGGCCACGATGGGGGTAGGCATCCTCGGGTGAATTTAAGTTGAATCGAGTTCCCATGGGAACCAGGCTCCTGGGTTACTCTAGACAGCATAGTCTAGAAGAAAGGAAGCCTGTTTCCCATGGTGAACAAGATTCGCACCACCCACGTCGGCTCGCTGCCTCGCACGAAGGAGCTGTTGGAGGCTAACCTCGAGCGCTCTGCCGGCACCATCTCTGACGAGAAGTTCCACGACATCCTGGAGTGCTCCGTAGCGGATGTGGTGAAGCGGCAAATTGATCTCGGCATCGACATCATCAACGAGGGCGAATACGGCCACATTACCTCCGGCGCCGTGGACTACGGTGCGTGGTGGAACTACTCGTTTACCCGCCTGGGCGGTCTGACCATGACGGACAAGGACCGCTGGGAAATCGGTGACAAGATTCGTTCCGAGCCGGGTAAGATTCGCCTCATCCTCGATGAAGGATCGCCGCGACCGTGCGCTGTTTTCTGAGGCCTACAATGACCCGGATTCGGGCATCTTCACCGGACGCAAGAAGGTGGCCAACCCGGAGTTCACCGGTCCGGTAACCTACATTGGCCAGGAGCAGGTCGAGGCGGACGTCAAGTTGCTTGCCGACGCCCTCCCTGAAGGCACCGAAGGTTTCGTCGCCGCCCTGTCCCCGGGTGCCGCGGCACGTCTTCCCAACAAGTACTACGACGACGAGTCTGAGCTCGTTCGCGCCTGTGGTGAGGCGCTGAAGGTCGAATACAAAGCCATCACGGATGCGGGTCTCACCGTGCAGTTCGATGCGCCGGACCTGGCGGAGGCATGGGATTCTGTGGTGCCGGAGCCCACCGTGAAGGATTTCCAGGCCTTCCTGCACGAGCGCATTGAGATTCTCAACGACTCCATTAAGGACATCCCGCGCGAGCAGACTCGTCTGCACATCTGCTGGGGTTCCTGGCACGGCCCGCACGTCACGGACATTCCGTTCGAGGATATTATTGAGGAGATTCTGCAGGCCAAGGTCGGTGGCTTCTCCTTCGAAGGCGCTTCGCCGCGCCATGCGCACGAGTGGCGCGTGTGGAAGAATCACACGCTGCCGGAGGGAACTGTCATCTACCCAGGTGTGGTGTCGCATTCCACGAACGCTGTGGAGCACCCGCGTCTGGTCGCTGACCGCATCATCCAGTTTGCTGAGCTCGTGGGCCCGGAAAACGTTATTGCCTCGACCGACTGTGGCCTAGGCGGCCGCCTGCACCACCAGATTGCGTGGGCCAAGCTCCAGTCCCTCGTTGAGGGAGCAGAGATTGCGACGAAGGAACTGTTTTAAGTTCTCGTCTCATCGGTCCTGACGGGCCAAAACGAAGGAGGCGCTGCGGAGAAAATCTCGCAGCGCCTCCTTTACTATCCCCATTGGAGCGGGATTAGTCTTCGTCCTTTTCGACTTCTTCCTTCTTCTTAGAGTTATCCCAGTAGAAGCCCATGCTCTTGAGGAAGGAACGCAGACCATTCAGGATGGACGGGTCGAACTCAGCGGCGACGACGAGAACTCGAATACCCACGGAGAGCAATGCCAGTGCACCGCCAACCCAGGCGTAAATCTCCTTGGACTTTTCCGTTGGACGTGCAGACTGAACGAACTCGGGCATCTCGTCCCAGTCCTTCTGCAGCTTCGCTTCCTTTTCTTCCTCAACGCAATCCGGGGTGTCCGGCATACCGGAGGAGCCGTAGCCGTTGAGCACACCGTTGGCCAGCTCCTGCGGGCCCATGAATGACGAACCTGCGGTGCCATCAGCGACGGCGGCCTCGTGGTCCTTACGCGCCTGGTTGACCTGGTCGGCACACTCCTGAGAGAGATCCTTGGTGCTGGTATGGCCAACATTCAGAGAACTTCCCAGAGCCTTGGAAGAATCCTTTGCTGGCTCCTTCGCGGACTCCTCGGCAGCCTTCTCCTCGGATACGTCTTCAGCAGCCTTCTCCTCGGAAGCTTCCTCGGAGGCGTCCTGCGTGGCGGACTCCGGGGAGGCCTCGTCAGCCACGGTAGAGGTGGCTGTCGCGGTCGAGCTGGCAGAGGCGGACGAATCGTCAGCAGCGGCCAGTGGGGTGACCAGTGCCATGGTCGTGGCACAGATGGCGACGAGGGAGGTGGAAAGACGCATATCGAGGGTTCTCCTTGGGAAGGGAAAGGACAGTTATGAAAGGGCTTCTCAAAAAGCTCACTTCAATGTAGCAGCCCTTCCTGCGGGGTGGATAGGGCTTAGAGGAACTTCTCCAACTGAGCGCGCAGCGGGGCTGGTGCAAGGCTTAAGACAGTCTCGCGGATACCCGGGACGCGCAGCACACCAATGGTGGCGGCCAGCGCAGCAATGACGCCGATGACGGAACCAGCGATGATGCCGCCGGAGACGCTGCTGGAGCTCTTGTCTGCAGAGCCCTTGCCGTCCTTGCCGTCCTTACCGGCATCGTTGCCTGGCTTCTTCGGAGTGTCCTGCTCGTCCTTGTCTTTGTCTTTGTCCTTGCCGTCGCCCTGGTCGGCGTCTTCGTCTTCCTCGGTGGCGAGGAGGTCCTTAACGGAGTACACGGTGGTGGTGCCGGAGACCTCGTTGCCCACGATGAGCAGGTACTCACCATTGGGGGAGTCCTTCTTGTCGACGAAGGCAAAGCCCTCAGGGCCAAGGTCGCCGGCATCGGCGTACTCATCGGTGGAGAAGTCACGGTTGTTGACGTAGGTGACGAAGGAAGCGTTGGCAGGGTCGGTGACGTCGTAGACAAAGATGCCGCCGACGCGCTCCGCACCAATGAAGGCGTAGGTGCGCTCGCCAACGGTACCGACGACGAGTGCCTCCGGCTCGGGGCCCTTGTTGTCGGATCGATCATCGAACTCCGCGCTCTCATTGTCGGCGTTGTGGTGGAACACGCCCGGCTCGTTGAGCTCGGCCGTGATCTGCTCAAACTCCGCGCCGGAGTCAAAAACAACGTTGCCCTCAGAGTCGTAGATGCTGAAGGAGCGGGAACCGTAGGAGTACAACTCGTCGAAGCAACCCTTCTCCTCATTCCAGCCGGAGGCGTTGGTGAGCTTCAGGTTGCCGGCTTGCTTCTTATCGGCGAGGTCGTCCGCGGAGACGTCACCAAGCGCGCCCTCGCATACCTTGCCCTCCTCGATGAGGTCCTTGAGCTCTACCTCATCGGTGTAGACACCGGAGCCGCCGTCCTTTTCCTTCACGCCCCACTCGCGGGCATCGCCTTCGTTAGCGGTAGCGAAGTAAGTCTGGCCGCCGGCAGTAAAGGCACCGACGGAGTCCGGCATGGAGAGGCCCTTCACCGGGATGGTGCGCAGCTCAGCCTTATCATCCTTATTGGACGGGTCGAGCGGAGTCTTGCTGTGGTCAGCAACGTGGGCCGGGACAATCTTTTCGACGGTAGCGGACTCGATGTCGACGATGGCAATGGCATTGGCCTCCTGCAGCGACACAAAGGCCTTGCCGTCCTGGGAGGAGATGTACTCCGGCTCGAAGTCGATGGACGGTTTGGAATCATGGCCGGAGGGGCCGAAGACACGCACGCCTTCGGGAAGCTCCTGGTCATCGAAAGCCGTGAAATCCGCGATACGGGCGTCGGCCTCGGAGGGAGCTGCAACATCCTTCGGCAGCGTGATGACGGATACTGAGCCCTCCGGGTCGGTCACGTAGTCGGTGCCCTCGGCGTTGAGCTCGTTGGACGGCTCGCCCTCGTTGGCCACTAGTGCGTAGCCACCGTCAGCGGTGATGTGAACGTTATCCGGCAAAGCGCCTACCTCAACTCGGCCAAGCTCTGCGGAATCCAGGTTCTCTGCGGCGGCGTTGAAGAACAGGGCTTCACCGTTCGCAGTCTTGTCCGACTGCTGGACGGCGGCGACAGCTAGGCCATCCGGGCGAACGGCAACGGAGTTGATTTCCTTGCCTTCGCCAGCAGAGATAGAGCCGATATGCGTCAGGTTGGACGGATCGGCGGCGTCGATAACGTCAATCTGGCCGGCGTGGGCATTGACGGTAAGAATGCGCTTGGATGCTGGGTGGAAAGCCACGATCTCCGCAGCGGACTCTTCATACACGCCGGACTCGTAGGTGCCGATAGGGCTGAGCTTGAGGCTAGCGTTAGCTGCAGAGTGCACGTGGACGTTGTCGACAATCTTGGCGGACGCTGCCGGAACGGCCAAGCTTACGCTAGTGGCGGTAGCAACACACAGGGCAAGCGCGCGGCGAGAGAAAGGGCGAGACATAGAAGAACTCCTAGCGTTGAGACGACAAAGATTCCGCACCACCGTACGTGTCGCACCGTCCCCATTCGGCGAACAGAGCGTAACGGTAAGGGAAGATTTTGGTAAACCTTCGGTGAATCGGTCGAATACTAGGTAATGCATGCAGGGCAACCTGCAGAGCGTAGAATGAGCCAGCATGACACGTACCCCGGAAGACTTCGAGCCAGTCCACGCCTCTGACATCCAGTTGGCCCAATCTCGGATTAGCTCGGAGATTGCTCCGACCCCACTGCAATACTGCCCACGCTTGTCCCAGGAGACCGGCTACGAGGTCTACCTCAAGCGCGAAGACCTCCAGGACGTGCGCTCGTACAAAATCCGCGGCGCCATCTATGGAATGTCCAACCTGGGTGAGGAGCAGCGCGCACAGGGCATCGTGACGGCATCGGCAGGCAATCACGCCCAAGGCGTCGCCTACGCCTGCCGGACCAAGGGCATCCA
This sequence comes from Corynebacterium sp. MSK218, assembly GCF_030232655.1. Lineage (NCBI taxonomy): Bacteria > Bacillati > Actinomycetota > Actinomycetes > Mycobacteriales > Corynebacteriaceae > Corynebacterium > Corynebacterium sp. MSK218. Next base: position 52,290 of record NZ_JASPGN010000004.1, on the reverse strand, counting down.
GGGCAAGATTTTTGTCCCCGAACCCACGCCGAAGCAGAAGCGTGACCGCATCCTCGTTCACGGCGGGGACTTCGTGGAGCTCGTCGTCACCGGAGCCAACTTTGATGAGGCGGCTGCTGCTGCACATGCGGACGCCGCTGAGCGTGGAGCATTCTTCATCGAGCCTTTTGACGCCCGCGATACTGTCATCGGTCAAGGTACCGTGGCCGCCGAGATTGTGGCGCAGCTGTCCTCGCTGGGCAAGGCACTCGACACCGTGGTGGTTCCTGTGGGCGGAGGCGGACTCATCTCCGGTATCACGTCCTACCTTGCAGACATGGCTCCCCGCACTGCGGTGGTGGGGATTGAGCCGGCCGGGGCGGCGTCGCTAAGCGCTGCTTTCGAGGCTGGTGAGCCGGTGACGCTGGAGACCGTGGACCCCTTCGTTGATGGTGCCGCGGTCAAGCGTATTGGCGAGGTTCCCTTCAAGATTTTGGAGGCCAACCAGGGCCGTTTGCACTGGGATATTGTATCCGAAGGCGCGGTGTGCACGGAGCAGCTGGCCTTGTACCAGAACGAAGGCATTATTGCGGAGCCAGCCGGTGCGTTGAGTGTGACCGGTCTACGCTCCCTGAAGCTGCAGCCGGGGTCGACCGTCGTGTGCGTTATCTCCGGCGGTAATAATGACGTGTTGCGCTACGCCGAAATCATGGAGCGCTCCCTCGTGCACCGAGGTCTGAAGCATTACTTCCTGGTGAACTTCCCGCAGGAACCGGGCCAGTTGCGTCACTTCCTCCAAGACGTGCTGGGGCCGGAGGATGACATCACGCTGTTCGAGTACCTCAAGCGCAACAACCGCGAAACCGGTGCGGCACTCGTGGGTATTGAGCTGGGAGCCGCCTCCGGTATTGATGGTTTGTTGCGCAGATTGGCAGACTCCAAGCTGCAATGCAAGCAGCTCAAGCCTGGCACTCCTGAGTACGACTTCCTCGTCGCATAATGCTGGAAAGTTATCAGCGCCCCGTTGCCGGCGAGCTCTATGAGCATGAGATTGAGATCAAGCGCTCCCGCTTCATTACCTTCATCGGCCGCGTGACTAATGAAGCGGAAGCACGCGCGTTCATTGACGCTGCCCGGGACCGCTTCCCGGATGCTCGTCACCACTGCTCGGCGTACATCTACCACGTCGATGCCGCGAACCCAGTGGAGCGCTCCTCGGACGATGGTGAGCCCTCCGGCACCGCGGGCAAACCCATGCTGGACGTTCTCAAAGGGTCCGGGATGCTGGACATCTGTGCGGTGGTGGTGCGCTACTTCGGTGGCATCAAGCTGGGCGCGGGCGGTTTGGTCCACGCTTATGGCGGCGCTGTGAGTGAGACGATGGAGCACGTCGAACGCGCTACCCGCGCACTGCGTGAGCTCTACACACTGGAGGTCTCCCACGCCGATGCTGGCCGCTTGGAGGCGGACCTGCGCAACCGCGGCGTGGACCTTGTCGATACTGCTTACGGCCAAGCAGTGACCTTTACCGTGTCCGTCGCCCCCGGTGGCGAAGAAGAACTCGCGGCCACACTGGCCGCCTTGACCCAGGGTGAAGTTGCGCCGAAGGAAGCCGGTACCGCCTGGGTAGAGCTTTCGCACTAGCGCGCTCGTCGTTCCGCGCTCGTAGTTCCTCGCACGGCATGGTTGCCTTGTAGAATTGGCAGCATGACTATGCAGCGACGCCCCAATAACCCCATTGAAAAGCGGAAGCAGGCCGTGCGCACGCACGCTCGCAACGGCGCTATTGCCGTCGTGGGTGGCATCGGTGGCGGCATCCTGCTGGGCTGGGCGCTTACTGGTTTCTGGACCTGCATGGCCATTGGCCTCGTCGTCGCCGTGGTCGGTGGCGTCTATAACTGGGTAAAGATCCAGAAGATCGTCAACGAGAACCACAACCTTTAAAAAGCCCTATGGTCAACCAGCCTGACGGGCGCCCAGTACGTATCGATGCCTGGGTCTGGTCCGTCCGCATGTTCAAGACCCGCTCGGAAGCCGCCACCGCAGTGCGCGCCGGGCACGTCAAACTCAACGGCAACGCCACCAAGCCCGCACAGCAGGTTGTCCCCGGCGACCGCGTACGCGTGTGGCGAAACCACCACGAGCATGACCTCGAGGTCCTTGCCACCGTTTCTAAGCGCGTCGGTGCGCCCGTGGCACGTACCTGCTACATCGACCACGCCCCGCCGCCCCCGCCGAAGGAATTTCTCCCCTCTGTCCCCGTCCGCGCCCGGGGCACCGGCCGCCCCACGAAGAAGGAACGCCGGCAGATGGATAAGTTTTTGAGGAGGAATCGCGGCTAGCTTTCCCTCGTTGTCTCGGGTTTGCTAGTTCGAGGAGACGTTCTTTAGTGCCTTGAGTCGCGCGATCAAGCGGCGCTTGCGGTCCGGGCGGTCACCAGCAGCAGAGGTAGCGTTGATGTGCTGGGAACCGAACTTGTTGAGCAACAAATCGTCGATAAGCCTGACCTGCCCGGGGCGGAAGCGGTAGCGCATAGCGTCGTGCACGTGGGCGATGTCATCATCATCCAAGAGCTGTTTGAGCTGGCTCAAACGGTTGATGCCATTGCTCTCTAGTAGCTCCGCCAAAAAGCGGTAGTGCTCCGAGCGTGAGCGTGGGAAGCGGCTACCCAGAATGATGGCAAGCACGCCCGGTAGGGTCTCCGCGGTGAGCTCAATGTCCTCATCGGTTTCCGTGCTCGGGGCCTTGAGCGCTGCGATTTCATCGAATTGCTGGTCAGCCAGTTCAATGAGACCGGCGGCTAGCGTAAAGAGGCGATCGACCTGCGGGGAAGGTGGGTTCGGCCCCTGCTTATAGCGAATATCGTGCTCAAATTCCGCCCACGCATGCTGCAGGACAGTGCGGATCTGTACCTCGAAGGTCCATCCCATATAAGGCTCTAGCTCTTCGAGGGCAGCAGCGCTATCTTCAGTGACCGTGAGAACGAGATGGTGGGAGCCGTAGCCGAAACCGCCGGAAATGCGGGTCTCCGCGGCTTTGTCCACCGAGCGCACAACCGTGAAGGTTTCTCCCAAAACCTCAATAGTCTCCGGGATGATGGTGGAGTGGAAGACGTTGATGCGCACGCCGAGAACATCGTGGATGTCTTCCCACGGTGCGGGGTACATAAGCTCGCCATTCTCACGACGTTTCTTCGCCTTGGCCTTGAGGGAGGGCCACTGTTTGACACGGGTAGCCACGCGGTCGAAGATAATGCCGGCGTCGTTTAGCAAGTCCTCGATGGCATCGAGGAAGTCTTGTGCCGCAGTGGGGTGTGCGTGAACCCAGGAGTGGTATTGATTGCTCAGGCGAGACATTGGGGATTCGGGCATCGCTATGAACACGACTCCTTTCGGTCACGGCAGTGAGGGGAAAAGGAGGTTGTTCTATACCTCCAAAGGAAAGCCGTTAGCCAATACTAGTGGGCGCAGGCTCAGTATGGGGCGATGGCGTGGGCGCAGTTCGCTAGCGCGGCCGGCTAACGCGGTTGCTGTGCTGTCAGGAGTATCAGTCAAAGCGAATAGCGTGTGTGCGTCGGGAACGAGGTACGTGATGCGCTGAGCTTGGGTCAGACGGCGAAGGTGATTATCCACAATGACGAACGTTTGGGGGTGCGCCAACCATGCGGAGATAGAGCAGCGGTGCGCACGAACCTCCACGCTGCCCTCAGCACCGGGCAGGCTGTGTTCGGCAGGGCGAGTAAAGAAGCGCAACCCCTGGTCCGTCAGGGCCCTGCGCTGCAGGTTGAGCGATGAGGCGTCCCATGCCTGGCGAACCGTGAGCCCCATATCGTCGAGCGCACGCTGACTGACGCGTTTGACAGAAGAACCATCGCCATGAGTCAACGTCATGGACAGCGTGCGGGAAAGCTGGATGCTGGCAGGGGAGTCACCAAATCCGTCATCACAGAGTTTCACGCCGCTGAGCTCGTTGCTCGGGCACAGAGATGGCAAAAGGCGGTCAACATCGAGGGCAGAAGGCGCTACAACGGTCATGGCGTTCTCCAGTAAGAGTAGAGCTTAAGAATTTCTTGCCCTTATTGGACTGTGTCGCATGCCCGTTGGTTCCCAGCTTCTCTGGGAAATTTGCGCGAGCTAGACAAGACGCCGAGCCGGTTGTGCCTTTAGAACGGTGGTGCCTCGTCGAGCTGGAGTTCGGAGAGAAGCTTGTCCACCGGCCAAATCGCGATGTCCTGGCCCTTGGCCTGTAACTCTTCGGCGCGCTTTTCCTTGGAGGTCTTCGTAGCCCACTGTCCCACGACCAGGATGGTGGTTTTCTTGGTCACGTTCTTGCCCACTTGGCCGCCGCGCTCAGCAATCTTGGACCACAACAGGCCTTTATCGAAAGGCTCAAAGTCACCGGTGAGGGTGACGTGTTGGTTGAAGAGTGCGCCCGCAGGGTCAGCGTCGGGGTTAGGGTCCGGAATCGTGTCTGGGGTAGCGACTGATTGCCAGGGCGCTGGGCCGCGACGGTCCTGGGAGCCGGAGCTCTTTTTCTTCGAGCTCGTTTCGGTGCCGGCCATGCGGGTGTTATCACGGAAATCTGTGCCGGCACCCAGATCCGCAGCGGATAGTGGTGCGGTGTTAGCGCGCAACACCGGAATGACGGATTCTTCGCTCAAGCTGCCCAAAGCAAACTCGCGGGTGGTGAAAAGGTCCTCGATGGATCCCGAGTGTCCGAAACGTCGGGCGAGACCGGTGATGATGACGCCAGCCGCGCGGGCATCGGCGGTGGCTTCGTGGTGCTGGAAGTCGTCCGCACCGACGAAGGACGCCACGGTGGGGAGCTTGTGGTTGGCCACATCGATAACGCCGGCGCGGGAGGCGTCGCGTGCCAAGGCTAAAGAACACGCGAGGCGAACATCCGGAACAGGAGCTTTGGCCGTGCGCAGGCCCGTGCGTAGCGCAGTTGAGTCGAACTGTGCATTGTGGGCAACAAGTGTGTCCGTGCCGAGGAATTCGAAGAGCTCCGCAGCGGCGTCCGCGAAGGGAGAAGCATCGGCAACGTCATCCGCAGTAATTCCGTGAATGCTGACGTTCACCTCGTCGAAGTGCTCCAAACCGGGCGGAGGGGTACACAGCCACGTGCGGGATTCGGTTTCTTCACCATCGCGGAAACGGACCGCACCAATCTGGCACACGGAACCCCAGTTATCGTTGGCTGTTTCCACGTCAACAGCGGTGAAATTCAGCCCCTTGACACCTGCGCTGGCGGCTGGTGCCTCGCCGCGCAGAACAGCCTCTACTGCGGAAGCTAGTGCTTCCGCGTCCTGGCCGGGAGCGATACGAATGATAGTAAGTTCGGTATCGCCTTCGCCACGCACGATGACCTGTCCGAAACTCGTTGCCGTCGGTGCCGAGCTCTCCACACCCGTGGCCCCAGCCAGCGGGATTTCCTCGTGGGCTTGAGCGCCTAGGGAAGCTGCAAGCTGGGAGCGGTGAAGAATCAGGGCATCGGCGGTGACGTCGATGACGGCACCGTGGGCGGTATAGGACACGGATTCCTTTCAGGGCATCATTTCAAACTGGGGATGAGAAGCCAGTCTAGTTCTCGTTCGATTCGGAAGAGCCAGCGGCTTCTGTTGCTTCGTCGGCATCATCGAACACAGGTGGTTCGGTCTGGCGCAGGATAAGCGTCGTACGCGGCTGAACCACGATGGTTCCGGCAGCGTCAATAATCTTCTCCTCGTCCGGGTAACCGCCGGAATCGGACGTATCCACGATGAGGCGCCAGCTAGCACCCAAGTCCTTGGTGGGAAGAGTGAACTCGATGTCCTCGTGGTGGGCATTGAAGATCATGATGAAGGAATCATCCGTAATACGCTCACCACGGGCAGTGGTTTCCGTAATCGCATTGCCGTTGAGGTAGACCATGAGGGCCTTACCGAATTCAAAGTCCCAGTCCTCCGGAGTCATGAGCTTGCCAGAAGGCACCAGCCACGCGATATCGCGGTCTTTGACATCAGAACCGAAGGGGCCACCAGCCAGGAAGCGCTGCCGGCGGAAGACTGGGTGGTTGCGGCGGATGTTGATGAGGCGCTTGGTGAAGCCGTGCATGGCGGCATTCTTTTCCTCATTCAGCATGGACCAGTCAATCCAGGAGATCTCGTTGTCCTGGCAATAGACGTTGTTGTTGCCGCCCTGTGTGCGGCCCAGCTCGTCACCGTGGCAGAGCATCGGTGTGCCCTGAGACAGCAGGAGAGTGGTGAGGAAGTTACGGACTTGGCGGCGGCGAAGCTTCTTAACTTCTTCGTCGTCAGTCGGGCCCTCCACACCGTGGTTCCACGAACGGTTGTGGGACTCGCCATCACGGTTGTCTTCACTGTTAGCGTCGTTGTGCTTTTCGTTGTACGTCACCAAGTCACGCAACGTGAATCCATCGTGTGCGGTGATGAAGTTGATAGACGCAGTAGGGCGGCGGCCATTGTTGCCGTACAAGTCGGAAGAGCCAGTCAAGCGAGAGGCGAACTCACCCATGGTGGCTGGCTCACCGCGCCAGAAGTCACGGACGGTGTCGCGGTACTTGCCGTTCCATTCGCTCCAGATCGGTGGGAAGTTACCGACCTGGTAACCGTTGTGCCCTACGTCCCACGGCTCGGCAATGAGTTTGACCTTGGAGACCACTGGATCCTGCTGGACCAAATCAAAGAAGGTGGCGAGCTTATCGACGTCATCCAGTTCACGCGCCAGAGTGGAAGCCAAGTCGAAGCGGAAACCATCGACACGCATTTCCGTCACCCAGTAGCGCAGGGAATCCATGATGAGCTGCAGCGAATGCGGGTGGCGCACGTTCAGGGAGTTACCGGTGCCGGTGTAGTCCATGTAGTGCTCGGGATTGTCATCCACCAAGCGGTAGTACGCATGGTTGTCAATGCCGCGGAAAGCGATGGTGGGGCCCATATGGTTGCCTTCAGCGGTGTGGTTGTACACCACGTCGAGGATGACCTCGATGCCGGCTTCGTGGAAGGCGCGAACCATGGCCTTGAACTCGGCAACGACCTCGCCGGGCTTCTTGGCGTAGGCATAATCTGCATGCGGGGCAAAGAAACCAAAGGTGTTGTAGCCCCAGTAGTTGCGCAGGTCCAGCTGACGTAGGCGATCATCCTGGAGGAACTGGTGGACCGGCAGTAGTTCCACTGCCGTTACGCCAAGGTCCTTGAAGTAATTGATGATGGCCGGGTGCGCCATGCCGGCATAGGTGCCGCGGAGTTCTTCGGGGACCTCCGGGTGGGTCATCGTCATGCCCTTAACGTGGGCTTCGTAAATGATGGTTTCGTTATCCGGGGTGTGGGGGCGGTTGTCGCCGTGCCACTCGAAGAACGGGTTGATGACAACTGAGAGCATGGTGTGGCCCAGCGAGTCTTCCTCGTTGCGGCCGGTGCCGGGTTCTTCGGCGTGGATGTCATAGGAATACAGTGAGGCGTCCCCGTCGAAGTCTCCGTCGAATGCTCGGGCGTAGGGATCAACAAGCAGCTTGGAGGGGTCACAGCGCAAGCCCTGCTTGGGGTCGTAGGGACCATGGACGCGGTAGCCATAGCGCTGGCCGGGGGAGACGTTGGGGAGGTAGGCATGCCACACGTGCGCCGTGACTTCGGTGAGTTCGATGCGCTCTTCGTTGTTGTCTTGATCTATGAGGCAAAGTTCGATTTTCTCAGCGGCTTCGGAAAAGATGGCGAAGTTGGTTCCGGCTCCATCGAAGGTGGAACCGAGAGGGGACGGGGAACCAGGCCACACTTGGCGGGAATGGGGTGCTTCGGCACGGGTGTCAGTCATGGGGTTCAGCTTAGCCAATTCTGGGGAATGTGGCTGAGCTAAAACTATCGGAGCAGATGAGCTTAGAGCGCACGTAATCCGGCGACCACGAGTTCTGTGGCGCGGATGGAGGCGTCGTCAGTGTGTGCCTCTGCAGACAGGCCTCCCAATTGGGCTTGGGATTGTTCGAGGAAGGTGGCACCGAGGACGTAATGGATCAAGGTGCGGGCGGCAACGCCGATGCTTTCCGACGCCCCCTCCGGTACCTCTCGCTCCAACGCTGCAGCGAAGAGCTCCTCGAGGTCTGCGCGGGTTGTGGACTCGGGGAACGCGGCACCGGCGATGGCTACTTCTGCGCCGTCGCGCCAGCGACTGAGCTCGCGGTGGAGGGAACTGGCCAACTCGGCGGGGGTCTCCCCGGATACCGGCGAGATGATTTCGGTAGCCATGGCGGCAATCAAAGCCTGCTTGTTGGCTACGTGCCAGTACAATGCGCCGGGAGCCACACCGAGGGTGGTAGCGACGCGCCGCATGGTGACATCAGCCAGCCCGTAGCTCGTGAGGAGCTCGAGGGCCGTGGAAACAATAGCGTCGCGAGAAAGGTGCACAAAAGACTACTGTACGGATCTCGTGGTCTTAATGTGGCTCTTGTGAGTAAAAAAGAGTAGTGAGGTTCACAGGAACCTTCAAGGTTTAGGTCATGAATTCTTCAACCACTGCTTGTTAGGGTTATGTGAACTGCACACGAGCGTGCAATCTGTCGCTCTCATTATTGGAAATTAGGAGTTATCCCTTGTCTTTTCTGACCCCCGCTAAGAAGTCCCTCATCGCAGTCGCACTGGTTGCACCGTTGACCCTGACTGCATGTGGCGACAAAGGCGAAGAAGTTGCTGACGCTGCATCCTCCGCTGTAAAGACCACCACCACGACCAAGGCCAAGGAGGGTGAGACCTCTGAGGACAAGGACGCTGAGAAGAAGGAAGGCGAGGAGAAGGACAAGAAGGAAGGCGAAGGCCAGGACCCGAAGCCGGAGGGCGAGAAAGCCCCGGCTGAGGAAGGCGCTGACCAGACTCTGGCCAACCCGTTCGAGAACGGTGTTGACCCCTTCCAGAGCATGCCGAAGGTAGAGCCCATCCAGGGGCAGGCAGCTAGCCAGGAAGACATCGATGGCATCAACGGCCTGGTTCGCGGTATGTATGACCAGCAGACCATGCGTAGCTTCGTGAAGTACCTGCCGGATCACACCTGTGAAGCCGTGCGTAATGACCCGAACTCTGGCCTGAGCGAGCTTGACTACAACCAGATTCCGGACGTTCCGATGAACCAGCTCAAGGACATGATGGCTGCTTCCGGTGCTGATACCTCTCAGATGGAGGGCTTCGACTGGACCCAGACCGGCGTTGAGTCCATCAACGACGTTGTTGTTGACGGCGACTCCGCCTCCGCAACCGTGAACGTTAACACCAGCAAGGGCTTGGACAGCTCCACCATGCGCTTCAAGCGCGAGAATGGTAACTGGACCTTCTGCAACTAAAACAGCTCGTGACTGCACTACGTGCACATAGCTTTCGCATACCCCGCGCCATCGGCTTTGGCGCGGGGTTGCTCGCGTTGGCGCTCCTCATCTTCAGTGCTTCGGGCGCGCTGTGGGGTCTATGGCGGCCAACATTGGAAGGCCACCGAGTAGAAGGTGGTGGCTATGCGCTGAGCAACGGTGCCAACGTCCAGTTCTTGTCCTTTATTACTTTCGTTATCATCACCGGAATACTAGGCGTGGTGATGGGAACGGTGGCCTATCTGCGGGGTGAGCGCTACCGCGGAGTCGGCGTACTGGTGTGGTCCGGCGTGGTCTGCCTCGCTGGTGCAGCGGCCTTTTATGTCTGTGGCGGTGCCACGGCGACCTCGGTTCCGGAAAATCCTGGCGAGTTCGTCGAATTCGTTCCAAAATTTACCCCGGCCATTGGGTGGTTGGTGGCACCATTCATGGCTATGTTTGCCTACTGGTCGGCGGTTTTTATCAATCCTGATCCCGATCTTGGTGCACTGCCGGAAGACGCTGACTAGGGCCAGACAACGGGGGAGGAGCCCATGGCATCGTGCGAAATGTCGTCGATGCCATGGAGGACGTGCTTGATGCCGCGGCCTAGGGCGGTGACCAGTTGGGCGTCGGAAAGCCCTGCTCCCGTCATCACCGCATAGTCCACGCGAACTTGGAGCCCATCGACGTTGGAGTGGCAGAACGCAGAGGCGGAGTGATTGGTGCGGTTCCAGTCATTGCAAATGAGGAAAATCTTGGAAAACTCGCTTCCCGGCAAGTTGGGGTCCCAATGGCCTTTGATGATGAGGCTGGGGCCGGAATCGATGGCGAAGGCAAAGAGGACATCGTTAATCCACGCGTAAAGTGCGTCGGAGGAATCCGCTTGGAAGCGCGTGATTCCCAGCGAGGGCAAGAGCTCCTCCAAGCGGGCAATGTCAACGGTGGACACTGCGCCATCAAGTTCCGGCGGCTCGTCTGGCGCCGGTGGGCGCGGCAGCATGAGTGCTGGGAATCGGGAAGCCAGCTCCTCGAGGCACGCTCCGGCGTTGAACAGGGCAGGCAGGATGGACGCTGCGAGCTGTGCTGTGGTGGGTTCCTGATGAACAACGAGAAAGGAATGACCCCACACCTCAACCTCAGTGGGGGAGGAGTAGTTGAGCACCAAATGAGGTGAGAGGCAGTCATGGTTCCAGTCATTGACAAACTCGCTGAGCTCCGGAATCTCACCGAAGTCCAGGACGCCGTTGTGGGTAGTGTAGAGGCGCAGGATAGGCTCGCCTGCGGTGTCCATGTAGGCGCGGGTTTCACCCAGTGGTGAATGGGGGAAGAGGAGTTCGTCGGCATGAACGCGGATGCAGTCCAGCTCTTCACAGTGCGCGAGCTTTTCTACGCGTGTGAGTAACTCGGAGTGGGCCTGGCCGTCGTGCTCGTCGGCGTCGTTGCTCATCTCGCCGCCTCTCTTCACCAGTGGTGGTGGTGCCTCAATGTGTTATTAGTGACACATTCTATAACCTGCACCTTGAGGCTCGCTGGCTTTTTGGCGCAGGTATAGTAATGGGAAGGTATAGAAACCACTGCATATTATAAATATTATTAAAGGGGCCTTGCCATGCTACGAACCATTGACCTGCGCGGAGAAAAACTCAGCACCTCCCGCTTGCGACGAGTCCTGCCGCGTGGCGGGACGGACGTATCGTCAGTCATGGGCACCGTTGCCCCTATGGTGGAAGCGGTGCGCAAGGGTGGTGCGGCAGCAGCCCTCGACTTTGGCGAGCGCTTTGATGGCGTACGTCCAGCAGTAGTACGTGTAGGTGTTGAGGCACTCCAGAAAGCCGCAGATGAGCTCGAGCCCCAGGTCCGCGCGGCGATCGAGGAATCCATTGCCCGCGTACGGGCGGTCCATGCTGACCAGAAGCCTTCCTCCCACACCACGACGTTGGCGCCGGGCGCTACGGTGACCGAAGTTTTCCAGCCGATCGAACGCGTGGGCCTGTACGTGCCTGGTGGCAAGGCGGTGTACCCTTCCTCCGTCATTATGAATGCCGTTCCGGCGCAGGAAGCGGGTGCTCAGGCCATGGTGGTGGCCTCGCCGCCGCAAAAGGAATTCGGCGGGCTGCCGCACCCGACGGTGTTGGCCACCTGCCACATGCTTGGCATCGAGGAAGTATGGGCAGTCGGTGGTGGCCAGGCTATTGCTTTGCTGGCATACGGCGACGATGAACCCTCCACCGGCGAAGAAGCACTCGAGCCGGTTGACATTATTACTGGACCCGGAAACGTCTTCGTGGCGGCGGCTAAGCGCGCAGTTCACGGCGTTGTTGGTATCGATGCCGAGGCGGGGCCAACCGAGATTGCCATTGTGGCGGATGACACCGCCAATCCAGTATTTGTGGCCTATGACCTCATCTCCCAGGCGGAGCACGACCCCATGGCAGCCTCCGTACTCATCACGGACTCCGAGGACCTAGCGAAGGCGGTCAATGCGGAAGTTGACCAGCGCTACACCTCGACGGCCAACGCAGAACGCGCCGCGGAGGCGCTGCGCGGTGAGCAGTCCGGCATCGTGCTGGTCAGTGACCTCGAGTCCAGCATTGCAGTGGCAAATGCTTACGCCGCTGAGCACCTAGAGATTCACACCGCGAGGGCCCGCGAGGTGGCTGAGCGCATCCGCCATGCCGGTGCCATCTTCATTGGTGATTATTCGCCGGTGCCGTTGGGCGATTACACAGCGGGCTCCAACCACGTTTTGCCGACTTCTGGCACGGCACGTTTCAGTGCGGGTCTGTCGACGCATACCTTCTTGCGCCCAGTCAATCTCGTGGAGTATGACCGCGCTGCCTTGGAAGAAGTAGCCGATAATGTCATCGCCTTCGCTACCGCAGAGGCTCTGCCGGCCCATGGCGAGGCGATTGCCGCTCGTTTCGAGGACCCACAGGCATAAAAGAGGCAGCGAGAACCGACAACCGACAACCGACAACCGACAACCGAGAACCAAGAACCAAGGAGGCCGCACTATGGCTGAGTTGAAGGATCTTCCTCTCCGAGAGGAACTGCGCGGTTCCAGCGCCTATGGCGCCCCACAGCTGACGGTCACGAACCAGCTCAACACCAACGAGAACCCGTACCCGCTGTCGGAGGCGCTGGTACAGGATATGGTGAGGGCCGTCGAGAAGCATGCGGCGCAGCTCAACCGTTACCCCGAGCGCGATGCTGTGGAGCTGCGCACTGCCTTGGCTGACTATATTTCTGAGCAGACCGGCGTGGCCGTGAGCGTGGATAACCTGTGGGCAGCCAATGGATCGAACGAAGTTTTGCAGCAGCTTCTACAGGCCTTCGGTGGGCCCGGGCGCAGCGCACTGGGCTTTACCCCAAGCTATTCCATGCACCCCATCCTCTGCGCCGGTACGCAGACGGAATTCATCTCCTCCCCACGTGATGAGGATTTCCGGATTGATGAAGAGGCGGCGCTGAGGGACGTCGAAAAGCACCAGCCCGACGTCATCTTCATCACCACCCCGAACAATCCCACCGGTGATGTCACCCCGATTGAGCTGGTAGAGAAGATCATTCAGGCCGCGCCGGGCATCGTCATCGTGGATGAGGCGTACATGGAGTTTTCACCATCGCCATCAGCCACCACGCTGCTGGAGAAGTATCCCACCAAGCTCGTGGTCTCACGCACCATGTCGAAGGCCTTCGATTTCGCCGGTGGCCGTTTGGGATATTTCGTGGCGGACCCCGCCTTCGTTGAGGCAGTCATGCTCGTGCGTTTGCCGTATCACCTCTCGGTGCTGTCTCAAATTGCGGCCATTGTGGCCATCGAGCACAAGGAAGAAACCTTGAGCACGGTGGCGAAGCTGTCGGCCGAACGTGAGCGCGTGGTTAATCGACTCGAGGAGCTGGGGTACTACGTCGTTCCCAGCGAATCGAACTTTGTGTCCTTTGGACGCTTTGCGGACCAACATGCGGTGTGGCAAGGCTTCCTCGACCGCGATGTACTTATCCGTGACAACGGAGTACCGGGGCTACTGCGCGCCACGATTGGTCTGCCGCAAGAAAATGATGCCTTCCTTTCTGCGGCGACGGACTTGGCAGATACAGTAGAGATGGTCAAGAGATAACGCCATGAACACGACGTGAAGGAGGAACGTGAGAATATGAGTGCCGACGTAACTGCGCGCCAGCACAACGGTGACCGTATTGGCCGCGCCGAGCGCGCCACGGGGGAGACGAGGATCTCCGTAGAAATCAATCTCGACGGCACAGGACAGGCGGATATTTCCACCGGTCTGCCATTCTTTGATCATATGCTCACGGCAGTGAGCACTCACGGCTCCTTCGACCTCACCGTTCATGCTGAGGGCGATATCGACATCGACGCACACCACACCGTCGAAGACACCGCCATCGTCATGGGCCGTGCGTTCTTGGAGGCACTGGGGGACAAGACGGGTATTCGCCGTTTTGGCTCCCAGTTGCTGCCTATGGATGAGACCTTGGTGGAGGCCGTCGTGGACATTTCGGGCCGCCCGTACTTCGTCATGAATGGCGAACCCGAGAACCTTGAGTGGCAGATTATCGGTGGACACTATGCCACGGTGATTAACCGCCATTTCTTCGAAACCTTCGCTACCCATTCGGCAACGACGCTGCACGTCAACGTGCGCTATGGCCGCGACCCTCACCACATCACGGAAGCGGAGTACAAGGCCGTGGCCCGTGCGCTGCGCCAAGCCACTGAACGTGATCCGCGCGTAAGCGGTATCCCATCGACGAAGGGAGCCCTCTAAGACACTATGAACATCATCGTTCTTATTCTTTTCCTCGTTGCTGGTGTGCTGCTCGGCGGCGCATGGTCGGCGTACCAGAATGACTCGAAGCTGTTGACCGTCGTGGCCGGTGTGCTGGCGGCCATCACCGTGGCCGCTGCGCTGGCGTGGCTGCTGGACATCTTTTCGGCAGGGGTGGCGGCGAAGTGACTGAAGCGACCCCGACGAGTGTGTGGAAGGTCGCCGGTTTTAAAGAGACCATGATCGCGGTGGTCTCCGCGTTCGGTGCGTGGTCGGTCTTGCTGCCGGTTGTGCCGTTGGCGGTTCTCGATGCTGGTGGTTCAGCGACCTTGGCTGGTGCGACCACCGGTGTCTTCATGTTGGCGACCGTGCTGACGCAGATGATCACGCCGATGCTGCTGCGCGTCTTTGGATACCGGCCCATTATGGCCTCCTCGGCGCTGTTGCTGGGTGTTCCTGCGCTGGGCCATATGCTTGGTGACGCCGCCCTCATCGCCCTCGGCTTTTCTGCCCTGCGTGGCGTAGGTTTTGGTGCTCTGACCGTGGCGGAGAATGCTCTCATCGCAGAGATTACGCCGCGGCGCCTGCTGGGTAAGGCAACGGGTATCTTCGGTCTTTTTATCGGCGCAGCTCAAATGGCCTTCTTGCCGGTGGGCCTCGCGGTCGCTGCCGCATATAACTACAACCTTGTTTATCTGTTGGCGGCTGGTTTGGGCATGCTGGGCTTCTGCACGTGTATTTTGGTGCCGAAGATTAAGGCTGCACCTGTGGGAAGCCCAGATCCCTCGGATACGACTCCGCGCGCTCCCATGTGGAAGCTCGTCCTCGTCCCAGCCTTAGCGTTGACGAGTTTCTCTGTGAGCTACGGTGTGGCGTCGAACTTTATCTCCCCGGCCGTACGTGAACTCGATCCGGAACGCGGCGCCGTGCTCGGTGGTTTCATGCTGTCCGTGATTGGTGGCGCAGCGATGGTCTTCCGCTACGTGGCTGGAGTGGTCGCTGACCGTGCGGGCAAGCCTGGCACGCTCATGATTCCGGCGCAGATCTGTTCTGTCTTCGGTGTCGGCCTGATTGCCGCAGTGCTGTGGCAGGAATGGTCCATTTGGTTGCTGGTCTTCGGAACGATGGTGTACGGAGCTGGATTCGGCATCGTCCAAAACGAGGCATTGCTGGCTATGTTTGATCGCTTGCCACGTGAGCGCCTGTCCGAGGGCTCTGCGGTGTGGAACATCTTTTACGACGGCGGCACCGGTCTCGGCTCTACCGCTCTTGGAGCGGTCGTAGCGATGTCCGGCTATGACGGTGCCTTCGCCGTGGGCTCTGCCATCATTGCGGTGGGGCTGCTCATGACGTTGGCGGACAGTGCTTTGGGCAAGACCCGCGTGAGCGAAATCAACGACATTCAAACTCGACTTCGCATGATTAGGCGGCCGAGGAGGCCTGGAAAGGAACCACGATGAGCTCTCGTAACGTTGCCATCTTGGATTATGGTGCGGGTAACCTGCGCTCCGCTGTTCGCGCACTTGAGCGCGTAGGCGCTTACGTTACTGTGACTGCGGACCCCGCACTTGCCGTCGAGGCTGACGGCCTACTGGTCCCCGGCGTCGGTGCCTTCGCTGCATGCATGGAGGGTTTGCGCGCAGCCCAAGGGCCGCGCATTATTGGGCAGCGTCTTGCTGGTGGCCGCCCAGTTCTGGGAATCTGCGTGGGCATGCAGGTGCTTTTTGAATCCGGCACTGAGCACGGCGTCTATACGGAAGGCTGCGGTGAGTGGCCGGGGGACGTCGGCAAGCTGCATGCAGACGTGCTTCCTCACATGGGGTGGAATACCGTCGAGATGCCCCAGGGCAGCCGCATGTTTGAGAACATCGATTCCGAGGATCGCTTCTACTTCGTCCACTCCTACGCTGCTCGCAGCTGGGAGCTGGAGACCGAGATCACCGAGCCACCCAAAGTTGCCTGGACGGAGTATGGCGGCGACCGCTTTGTGGCTGCCGTGGACAATGGTGTGCTGTGGGCTACGCAGTTCCACCCAGAGAAGTCCGGAGACGTCGGCTCGCAGCTGCTAAAGAACTGGGTTGGAACACTTTAAAGCACTCGCCTGAAAGGTAGACTACGCACCATGAGCTTTACACTGTTGCCCGCGGTTGACGTTGTTGATGGTCAGGCTGTGCGCTTGGACCAAGGGGAAGCCGGAACCGAAAAGTCCTATGGCTCCCCGCGTGAGGCCGCCCTCAAGTGGCAGGCCCAAGGCGCACAGTGGTTGCATGCTGTGGACCTTGACGCTGCTTTTGGCCGTGGTTCCAACCATGAATTGCTCGCGGAAATCACCTCGAGCGTGGACCTTGAAGTGGAGCTCACCGGTGGTATTCGGGATGATGAATCCCTCGCCCGTGCCTTGGCTACCGGCGCACGTCGTGTCAATATCGGTACTGCAGCGCTGGAACAACCGGATTGGATTGCCAAGGTACTTGCGGAGCACGGCGACCGCATTGCCGTGGACTTGGCGGTACGGCTGGTTGATGGTGAATGGCGTACGCGCGGACATGGCTGGGTCTCCGACGGCGGAGATATCTGGGAGGTACTCGAGCGCCTCGATGCTGCTGGCTGCACACGTTTCGTGGTTACTGATGTGTCCAAGGACGGCACGCTGCAGGGCCCGAACATTGAATTGTTGCGTGAAGTGGCAGCAGCCACCGATGCGGCAGTGACCGCGTCGGGTGGAATCTCCACCTTGGATGATCTGCGTGAGTTGGCCCTGTATGAGAACGAGGGCATCGATTCCGCCATCATCGGTAAGGCCCTGTATGAGGAACGTTTTACGCTTAGTGACGCACTCGCAGCCGTCGCTGAGGTCACTCCACTTCCGGCAGAGGAGTACATCGACCCTATCGAGGAGGACTAAAGTACATGGCCCCGATGAGAGGACTTTCTTCCTCGGATCCTCGCGAGCTCGTTGCTTTTGCTGAGGCTTCGGTGGATCAGGTCACTGACCTTTTCCGCGCTGGCCTTGGTGCTGAGCCAGCCCGCTTCAAAGGTGAAAGCGATTTCGCCACCGAAATTGACCTGCGCATTGAGGAACACTTGCGTGTCACTCTTAGCCAACTCACCGGCATTCCTGTCTACGGGGAGGAGTCTGGCGGTGCCTTGGAGGACACTGTGTGGGTTGTGGACCCAGTGGATGGCACCGCTAACTATTCCGCTGGTAATCCCTGCTGCGGAGTTCTGGTGTCGCTACTGCATGAGGCAAAGCCAGTAGTTGCCGTGGCGGATTTTCCGCTGCTGGAGCGCCGTGTTGTCGCTGCTGAGGGCATGCCGTTGCGGACAAGTGGAGGACCGTCCACCGGGTTCGGTGGGGGAGAAGGCGCCCAAGGCTTCGATGAGGCGCGTGGTCACGTCGGCTGCTCCTCGCACCTTCCCATCGATTTGTTCAATGACCTCCGCGAAACAGGTTTGCGGCCACGCATGACCGGATCAGTCGGTCTGGACAATGCCTTCGTGGCACAGGGCGTGTTCGATGGTGCCGTGAATTTTTCCCCGCACCCGTGGGATAACGCTGCCGGTGCGCTCATGATTAAGGCTGCCGGCGGACGTGTC
Organism: Corynebacterium sp. MSK218; assembly: GCF_030232655.1. Taxonomy (NCBI): domain Bacteria; kingdom Bacillati; phylum Actinomycetota; class Actinomycetes; order Mycobacteriales; family Corynebacteriaceae; genus Corynebacterium; species Corynebacterium sp. MSK218. The sequence goes on along the minus strand of NZ_JASPGN010000004.1, from coordinate 34,597 downwards.
AGTGATCCCGATGGAAACGAGTGGACCGCTACCTCGAAGGGCTTCGTCGGCGGTACCCCGCAAGTCCATGCCACCATTCTGGACGCCATTGCTCGCAACCCGCGGGGCCAGCGCTGATACTTCGCACAGTGCCTTAGGGCTTTTAGATCCTAAGCCTTAAGACCTTAAACCAGATTGCCCATTACTATCTCATCTCCCTAGGAGGACTTTCACCATGGCGCTTGCCGTGCGCGTGATCCCGTGCCTTGACGTTGACAATGGCCGCGTGGTCAAAGGCGTCAACTTTGCCAACCTGCGTGATGCCGGTGACCCAGTTGAGCTGGCCGCCCGCTATGACCAGCTGGGCGCGGATGAACTCACCTTCTTGGACGTCTCCGCATCCAAGGACGGTCGTGGCACCATGCTCGATGTCGTGCGCCGCACTGCGGACCAGGTCTTTATCCCTTTGACCGTGGGCGGTGGCGTGCGCTCTGTAGAGGATGTGCGCGAACTACTGCGGGCGGGCGCGGATAAGGTTTCCGTGAATTCCTCGGCGATTGCCCGTCCCGAGTTGTTGCGGGAGCTCGCTGATGTCTTCGGCTCACAGTGCATCGTGCTCTCCGTCGATGCCCGCCGTGCCCCGGACTATCCGAGTGGTTTTGAGGTCACAACTCACGGCGGTACTAAACCCGCGGGTTTGGATGCCGTGGAGTGGGCACGCCGCGGTGAAGAACTCGGTGTGGGTGAAATCCTGCTCAACTCGATGGATGGTGACGGCACCAAGGAGGGTTTCGACATTGAACTTCTCGAGGCCGTCCGCGCGGCGGTTTCTGTTCCCGTCATTGCCTCTGGCGGTGCGGGTAAGGCTGAGCATTTTCCTCCAGCTGTTGCTGCCGGAGCTAATGCCGTCTTGGCCGCCAGTATTTTCCACTTTGGTGAAGTCGAGATTTCTGCGGTCAAGCAGGAACTCGCAGATGCCGGTTATGAGGTGCGACAGTGAGTACAACACAGGATTCCAATGGCAGCTCCACAAGTAGCAGCGGCGAAGAAAGAATCGAAGACTATGAACTCGCCGCAGAGATAGCTCAGCAGCTGAAGCGCAATGAGGCTGGGCTGGTGCCGGCCATTGTGCAGTCAGAGCGTGGCGAAGTCCTTATGATGGCGTGGATGGATGACCATGCTTTGGCCTACACGTTGGCAACGCGCCGGGGGACCTATTACTCACGTTCTCGCCAGGAGTACTGGGTCAAGGGCCTGACTTCAGGCCATACCCAAGAGGTCATTGGTGCCTGTCTCGATTGCGATGGCGACACTATCTTGCTCACCGTGCGCCAAGCAGGCGGCGCCTGCCATACGGGAGACCGTACGTGCTTCGACGCCCACGACCTTTTCGCTGAATCCACGAAGTTCGACAGCACGAGTGATTGCACGAACGGCAGCACATCCGACAGCGTGAAGGAGTCCACGAATGGCTAAACGAATGGGGCCCATCCTCATGTTTGTGGGCGCGATTGTGTTGTGGCTGTCCTCTCGTATGACGTGGGTAACGGCCGCAGTTGAGGACGATAAAGCTGGGGCGAGCATGATTGACTTGTCAGGTTCACTGTGGTCACTCGAACTTATCGCCCTGACGGTCGTGGTTCTGGCTGGCAGCGTGGCTGCGCTAGCCTTGCGCCGGACCGCACGACGAATCGTGGCGATCCTCACTGCACTGGCGGCAGCAGGTGCCGCGTGGCGTCCTGTTTCATTGCTGACGGCAGGTCCCGAAGTCGAGCGCGCCCAGGAGCTGCTGCATGGCGGAACGAATGACGCCTCGGTAGATTCAACGACTATTTCCGACTGGGCAGTAGTGCTCGCCGCCGATGCGTCTTCTGCTGGGCCGATCCTCGCGATTGTGGGCGCTGCGTTCGCACTGTTTGGCGCGGTCATGGTGGCCAGTAACCCGGGCGTGGACAAACCACGAACCGCTAAATACGAAACCCCGGCCGTGCGCCAGGAGCGCCTGCACGAGGATTTGGAGACGTCACAGGACTCCGGTCGCGTGATGTGGGATGCGCTCGACGCCGACATTGATCCTACGGATACCCCGCCGCGCACCTAGTGCCTTGGGTACCCCGGATTTCCGGTTAGAGGTGTCCGCGCGCTAGCCTGATTGTGATCTCAAACGCCCCGGTTTGTCCTTGAGTCTCTTCACGGAGGGAGGTGCTGATGCCTACCCCAATTGCAGTTGATCATCTTGTCGCAGGTGTGCTTGCCGATGTCGCCGCGCGTGAGGCCCGTGTTCCCTTCAAAGAAGTAAAAGCGCGTTCCCGCGACATGGATACCCCGCGCGATGCTGCGACGGCTCTGCTTCGTCCGGGTTGTTCCATCATCACCGAAATCAAGCGCGCCGTGCCGTATGCCGGCGAGATTGCACACTTAGATAGTCCGCAGTCAGTGGCGGCTTTGGCTCACGACCTTGAGCAAGCTGGCGTTCATGTTATGGCCTGCCAGACGGATCGCCGTCGCTTTCATGGCTCGCTAGAGGACATGCGGGTTGCCCGCGACGCTGTGGACATACCAATGGTGTGCCGCGACATCATCGTTGATCCGTATCAGATTCATGAGGCACGTTGCTATGGTGCGGATGCTATTCCGCTGCAAGTAGAGCTGCTGGATCAAGCCCGCCTCGAGTCACTGCTGGATCGCGTGGAATCATTGGGAATGACTGCCATTCTTGAGGTGCGCACGTGTGCCGAAGTAGATCGAGTCATCAAGGCGGGCGGCTCTGTTGTGGCGATCAATGCGTGGTCTTTGGCCTCCGATGCTATTAATCGGGAGGCCTTTTCTACTATTTCGCCCGGTCTTCCCGAATCCATGACCCGCATCGCAGTCGGTGGAGTCAACAGCCCCCGTAACGTGCTGTCCTATGCCTCACACGGCGCGGATGCCATCCTTGTGGGCGAGTCAATCATGGCGGCTCAGGACCCCATGGCTCTAGCCCGTTCGCTGGTGGCGGCTGGACAACACCCGGCTTGCCCGTCCCGCAAGTTCTAGGTCCGTAGCGGAAGCGTTGTAGTACCCGCATTTTTCAGGCACACTATCTCCCGTGCAGATTTACTACCTCGCGAATATCCCTTCCCCGCCGCAGGGCGTATGGCACCTGGGCCCGATTCCGATTCGTGCCTACGCCATGTGCATCATTCTGGGCATCCTCGTTGCTATGTGGATGACGTTGCGCCGCTACACTGCGCGCGGCGGAAACCCTGACGTGGTGTGGGACGCGGCCATCGTGGTCATTCCCGCCGGCATTATCGGTGGGCGCCTTTACCACGTGATTACGGATAACGATAAATACTTCTGTTCCACGTGTGACCCTATTGATGCGCTGAAGATCACCAACGGCGGCCTCGGCATTTGGGGCGCGGTGGCGCTTGGCGCGGTGGCTGTGTGGGTCATGTTCAAAATCAAAGGTATTCCACTGGGGCCGTTTGCTGACGCCGTCGCACCCGGCCTCATCCTGGCCCAGGCTATTGGGCGCCTCGGAAACTGGTTTAACCAAGAGCTCTATGGCCGGGAAACCACTGTGCCTTGGGCACTCGATATCTACTACCGCGTCAATGAGAATGGTGACTATGCGCCGATAAGCGGACGCTCTACAGGTGAGGTCATGACCTCGGTACACCCGACCTTCCTCTACGAGCTTGTGTGGAACGTGGTTATTTGCATTTTCCTTTTGTGGGCACACAAGGCCTGGAAATTGGGACACGGGCGCGTCTTTGCTCTGTACGTGGCGGGCTACACCGCGGGCCGTTTCGTGGTCGAGAACATGCGCGCGGATGAGGCCACACACATCTTTGGCTTCCGCGTCAACGTCATTGTGTCCGTCGTGTGCTTCATCATTGCCCTCATTGTGTTTATCCGCCTACCACGCGGCCAGGAGACTCCCGAAGAGGTTGATCCACATCGTGCCAAAAGTGGGGCAGACCATAGCGCCGGCGATGGTGGGCGCGCAGGTTCACAGGTTCACCCGTACCCTCATTCGGATTCTTCCTCTGCCGGAGGGATGGCGCAGTAGCCGGAATCACAGTACATTTTTGGGCAGTGATGGCGTCGCGCTAGGAGCCTTATGGGGCCCGCCAGAAATGTCCGATCGTGCCCGCTCGCGCCCATTTCATGCTGCGTTTTGTGGTGGAAAGCAGGGAATTGAAAGGTATAACGGCACGACTCGGACGGAGATGTGAACATCATTTATGGTGGCAGAGACTAGAAAACGGGGGTACTTTAGGAACCGTTAGACATCCCCGATGCGAATAAGGCACTCCATGTTGGATAGAAGAACCAAAATCGTTTGTACGTTGGGTCCCGCAGTGGCAAGCAAGGAGGGAATCCTGGGCTTGGTGGAAGCGGGCATGGACGTCGCGCGTCTGAACATGTCCCACGGCGAGCACGCAGACCACGAAGCAAATTACGCCTGGGTCCGCGAAGCTACCGATGAGACCGGCCACGCCGTCGGTGTTCTCGCCGACCTTCAGGGTCCGAAGATCCGTCTGGGTCGCTTTGTCAACGGTGAGGAGATGTGGAAGGAAGGGGAAATCGTCCGAATCACCGTCGATGACGTCGAAGGTACCCACGACCGTGTCTCCACCACCTACAAGGGCCTGGCCAAGGACGCTAAGCCGGGAGACCGTCTGCTGATCGACGATGGCAAGGTTGCCGTCGTGTGCAAGGAAGTAGAAGGCAACGACGTTGTTTGTGAGGTCACCGAAGGCGGCCCAGTCTCCAACAACAAGGGCGTTTCCTTGCCGGGCATGGATATCTCCGTGCCGGCTCTGTCGGAGAAGGACATCGCTGACCTTCGCTTCGCACTGAATCTGGGCGTTGACATGATTGCCCTGTCTTTCGTCCGTTCCCCAGCGGATGTGGACAAGGTCCACGAAATCATGGACGAGGAAGGCCGTCGCGTTCCGGTTATTGCCAAGCTGGAGAAGCCGGAGGCTGTCGACGCCCTCGAGTCCATCGTGCTGGCTTTCGACGCCATCATGATTGCCCGTGGTGACCTGGGTGTGGAGGTTCCGCTCGAGCAGGTTCCGCTGTTCCAGAAGCGCGCCATCCAGATTGCGCGTGAGAACGCCAAGCCGGTCATCGTGGCTACTCAGATGCTGGATTCCATGATTTCCAACCTGCGCCCAACTCGTGCGGAGGCCTCCGACGTGGCCAATGCCGTGCTTGACGGTGCTGATGCGGTCATGCTCTCGGGTGAGACGTCCGTCGGTATCGACCCGCAAAACGTTGTGCGCACGATGTCCAAGATTGTGGCTAACGCTGAGTCTGGCGGCCAGGTTCCGCCGCTGAGCCACGTGCCGCGCACCAAGCGTGGCGTGGTGTCCTACTCCGCGCGTGATATCGCAGAGCGCCTCAACGCCAAGGCCATCGTCGCATTCACCACGTCTGGTGACACTGCGAAGCGCGTGGCTCGTTTGCACTCCCCATTGCCGTTGCTGGCGTTTACTCCGCACCCGGCAATTCGCTCGCAGTTGGCTCTGACCTGGGGTGCAGAGACTTTCTTGAGCTCTGAGGTCAAGTCCACCGATGACATGATGGCTAGCATCGATGAGGCCCTTCTTGGAATGGACAAGTACAAGGAAGGTGACATGATCATTGTCATCGCCGGTACCCCTCCGGGAATCTCTGGCAACACCAACATGATCCAGGTTCACCAGCTGGGTGAAACCTTGCGCGAGAAGTAATCACGCTCTCCCGCATAGAGGCAGAAACGCCAGAACACCGCCGCCATCCCTCCTCGAGGGACAGCGGCGGTGTTACTTATTCTTCACACTCAACGCGTGGTGGCAGACTAGATGCTGGCGATAGGGGTTGGGGCCAGCTTCCATACCTCGTTGGCGTAGTCCGCGATGGTGCGGTCGGAGGAGAAGCGACCGGAGTAGCAGATATTCAGCCAGGCCTTCTTGGCCCACTCCATCTCATCGGCGTCATAGTCAGCGGCCATGCGGTCGCGGGTCTCGCGGTAGTCGGCGAAGTCACCCAGGACGTAGTAGGTGTCCTGAGCGTGCTCGCCATAACCATCCAGAAGCGAGGAGCGCAGGTCACCGAACATGCCATTATTCTCCGATCCCAAAGTTCCATCGGTAAAGGCATCCAAAACGCGGGCCAGACCCGGAACAGAGTTGTAGAGCTCACCGGGGTTGTACTCGGCGCGCAGCTGCGGGATCTCTTCGTTGCGAGCACCGAAGATGTAGGCATTTTCTTCGCCCACTGCCTCAACAATCTCGACGTTGGCGCCATCCATGGTGCCCAGCGTCAGAGCACCGTTCATCATGAACTTCATGTTGGAGGTACCCGATGCCTCCTTACCAGCGACGGAAATCTGCTCGGAGACATCTGCGGCGGGGATAATGTGTTCGGCGGGGGAGACGTTGTAGTTCTCTACGAAGACAACGTTGAGCACGTCCTTGGTAGCTGGGTCGTTGTTCACCAGATCACCGATAGTGTTGATGAGCTTGATGATGGCCTTAGCGCGGACATAGCCCGGAGCTGCCTTCGCGCCGAAGATGAAGGTGCGCTTCGGAACGGTTTCACCATCGACCTTGATACGGAAGTAAAGGTCAAGGATGTACAGAGCATTCATGAGCTGACGCTTGTACTCGTGAAGGCGCTTGATCTGGACATCAAAAATGGAATCGGGGTCCACGGTGGAACCTTGGTGATCCGCAATCCAGGTGGCGAAGTCCTGCTTATTGGCGCGCTTGACGTTGATGAGCTGACGCAGAACCTTTTCATCCTCCGCCAACGGTGCGAGCTTGGCCAGCTGCGTCAGATCGGTAACCCAGGCATCGGAACCTGCCTGCTCAGTGAGCAGGCTCGACAAGCGTGGGTTGCACATGCGAAGCCAGCGGCGCGGTGTCACACCGTTAGTCTTGTTGTTGAACTTCTCCGGCCACAGCTCGTGCCACTCGGACAGCGTATCTGCCTTGATGATCTCGGTGTGCAAGGCCGCCACACCATTGATGGAGTAGGCAGCGTAGCAGGCAATCCATGCCATGTGGACCTGGCCGTTGGACACGGGCGCCATGTAGTCGATGCGGCCCTGATCCAGCCCGCGTTGGCCCATGTCCTCACGGAAACGACGGTCAATTTCCTCCACAAGCTCCCAGATGCGCCAGAACAGCTTCTGGAAGATGGAGACTTCCCAGCTTTCCAGGGCCTCTGCCAAGACGGTGTGGTTGGTATACGCGAAGGTCTCAGTGACAACCTTCCACGCTTCATCCCAGCCCATCCCATGCTCGTCGAGAAGCAGGCGCAGCAATTCGGGAATAGCGAGCACCGGGTGGGTGTCATTGAGCTGAATGCAGTTGTACTTGGCAAAGCCAGTGAGATCGTCACCGTGGTGCTCAATGTAGTTATCAATCATCTGCTGCAGGGACGCAGAGACGAAGAAGTACTGCTGGCGAACACGCAGGACCTTGCCTTCGTAGGTGGTGTCATTGGGGTAGAGCACACGGCAGATGTCCATGACGCGCTCGCGTTCAACGATGGCCTCAGTAAAGCGCTGGGAGTTGAAGGCATCATAGTCGAACTCATCGATGGGTTCGGACTTCCACAAGCGCAGGGTGCCGACGTTATCGGTGCCGTAGCCGGTAATGGGCATGTCATACGGGATGGCGCGTACGTCCATGTCATCGAAGTGGATGCGGCGCTGCTCGGAGGCGCGGCGAATGATGAAGTCGTAGCCATTCTCCATCCAGGAATCCGGCTTCTCGCGCTGGAAGCCGTCCTCGAAGGACTGGCGGAACAAGCCATAGCGGTACAGGAGGCCATAGCCGGTGACCGGGTAATCCTGGGTTACAGCGGAGTCGAGGAAGCACGCAGCGAGGCGGCCCAAACCACCGTTACCCAGAGCGGCATCATGCTCGGCCTCGAGGACATCCGATAACTCGTGGCCGGCAGCCTTGGCAGCGGCGCGGGCTTCATCCACGAGACCGACATTGGTGAGGTTGTTGAGCAGTGCGCGGCCCTGCAAGAACTCTGCGGAGAAGTAGTGCTGCTGACGGGCAGCGGCATAAGTGCTGCGGGTTGCTTCCCAGTTATCGGCAATCTGTTCCATGACTGCGGAGGACAGGCCGGACCAGAACTTGCGGTTGGAGGCGGTGGGCGGCGTCACGCCGGAGGCGGCGCGGACGTGCCCGGGAACTGCGGTCTGAAAATCGGCGTGCTGGGGCTGGCTCATAACATTCCTTAGACGTTGCACTCAAAATGTGTGGAAAATACCGACCTCAAGCTTAACCAGTTCCGCCTTATCACGCAGTGAGCCAGCTGGCTAGAGCTTCGCTGTGTGGAGTGAGTGCGTTCAGCTCTAGCGCTTGAGGAAAGACAGAACCGCAGCAGCGGCGGCACGCGTCGCGGAGTCCATGGTGGGGGTGTAGTCCGGCAGGAAGGTGGACTGATGGTTGACCGGAGGGTTATCGATGAGCTCATCTGGGGTGGAGCCGATGAACCAGAAGTAGTAGGGCACGCCCCATGCTTGCGGAAGGTAGCAAAAGTCCTCTGACACTGTGGATGGTGTGGCGGTGACAGAAAGCTCTCCAAAGACGTCGTCGAACGAGGCACGCACGGCGTCGTGGGCATCGGGGTCGTTATCGGTGACTTCGCCGTGCGCGTAATACTCAAAGGTTGGCTCGGCCGGGCAACCAGAAGCTACGCACTCCGCGCGCACCATGCGCTCCAGGGAGGCGTAGACGCGTTCGGCTAACTCCGGCTTGTAATAGCGGGTATTGAGTACCAACTCGGCGCTGCCGGGGATGATGTTGTTCTTCTCTCCTGCATGTAGCTCGCCGACGGAGATGACAAAGAAGTCGTGGGGAGGAACCTCGCGGCCAACAATGGCCTGGAGGCGCGTGACCACCATTGCGGCAACGTAAGAAGGGTCGATGGATTCGTGTGGCATGGAGGCGTGAGCGGAGCGGCCCGTGATGTGGATGCGCAGGGAATCACAGCCGGCGAGGATGGGACCAGATGTGGATTGAACCTGGCCTGCCGGCCCGGGCATGACGTGTTGACCCAAGCAGACATCGGGCTTTGGCACACGTTCGGTGAGGCCATCGGCAATCATGTATTTTGCGCCCATGGAGGATTCCTCCGCTGGTTGGAAGAGAGCAAGGAAGGTGCCTTGCCAGGCGTCGCGGTGGACGTCGATAAGCGCACAGGCTCCCAAAAGCGCGGTGGTGTGTACGTCGTGGCCACAGGCATGCATCTTGCCGTTGGTGGCGGCGAAGTCAACGCCGGTCTCCTCGGCTACCGGTAGCGCGTCGAAGTCCGCGCGCATGAGCGCTGTGGGGCCGTCCCCATTGCGGAAGATAGCAACGATTCCATGGCCGCCGATGCCGGTGACAACCTCACATTCATACTTTTCAAGCTGTTCCAGGATGCGTCCTGCAGTGCGTTCCTCCTCGTGGGAAAGTTCGGGGTGGGAGTGCAGATCCTCGTAGAAAGCACGCTGCCAGGAGAGGTCGACGGCGTCACTGTTCAGAAGATTCGCAAGTGTGGGATCTGCCATAGTTACCATCCTTAAAGTTAGGGTAGGATTGCCTACATGCCAATGATTCAATTTGATGTTCTGGTGCCGGATGCACAAGCCGAGCGCGTTGCCGAAATCTTCAGTACTGCCACGCAAAAGCTGGTTGATACCAATTCGCTGACCTCAGCCGAGGTTACTCGCGTGGAGGAGCCGGCGATCCAGGAGGGCCTTGAGGAACAACTGCGCCAGACGTATCGAGATGAGCACGAAGACCGCGACCTTGAAGGTGCGAATGTCCACCGCTACGACATTGAGGTTGAGGGTGTGACGGGATCTATCAACCAGCTCACCATGGTGCTTTCGCGCCTGCTTACTCCTCATGCGGTGCTACCGAAGGACCATGTACTACTCGAGGATGAAGTTGCACACGAGCGCCCGGCTATCTTCCCGTGGTCGGTGCAGGTTAATCCCTAGCGTGTGGAACGGATGCCTCAATAAATTCTGTGACGAGGCGCTCGGCGGCGTTGCTGATTGCGGCGGCCACCTCGTTTCTGGTAGCACTGCTTCCGTCTCCTTCTAGTTCCTGGAGCAGTGCCCCGGCCGGGGCAGGAGCAGTGGCGGAGCCGGTAACGATGCCGAGGGTGGGGGAGTCCGCTCCGTCTGCTGTGAGTTCAGCTAATGTACCGACCACTTTTCCGGTGAGGGACTGCTCGTCAAAGCGGCCTTCACCGGTGATGAGGAGATCGGCCTCTGCGGCACGTGTGGGGAGCTCAAGCGCTTCAGCGACGTAGCGCCCGCCGGGGATGATCGTGCAGTGCTCATCTGTGCCCCACAACGTGCGCGAAAGCCAGCTCAAAGCAATCGGGATGCCGCCGGCCGCGCCCATGAATTCTGCCTGCGGGTCGGTGTCAGTGACTGCGCACAGTTGCAGCATGGCGCCAGCTAGTAGTGCTACCTGTTCGCCTTCGGCGCCTTTTTGTGGGCCATACATTGTGGCCGCTTGGATGGGGACCGCGCGGGTATCGGTCACCAACGAGTAGTCCAGCATGGCGGCCTTCATGTTGAGCTGCGCGGTATCGATGGTGTTGAGGTTGACCAGAGGGGCGCCGCCTTTAGGGAGCGCATAGCCGCGTGCATCGTGGGCTGCCGCGCCTAATGCGGTGAGAATTCCCAGGCCGCCGTCGATACTGGCGCTTCCACCCAAGCCTAAGACAATGTGCTTCGCGCCGCGCGCCTCCGCATCAGCGATAAGAACGCCGGTGCCGTAGGAATCTGCGTGGAGCGGGTCGAGGGCATCGGATACAGCAGGCAGGCCGGTCGCAGCGGCGACGTCGATAAACGCCTCCTCACCCACGAGGTAGTAGCTGGCCTCGGTGAGGCGGCCCACCGCATCCGTGGTGGGCAGTGTAATGGTCTGGCCTGCTGTGCCGGTACGCGCGACTGCCGCGCTGGCAAGAACCTCGGCGGTACCTTCGCCGCCATCGGCCATGGGGAGCGTCGTCACGGTGGACGTGGCGGCAAGGTCGGCACTACTCAAGGCGCGGCGAGCACCGAGAGCTATTGCGGCAGCAGCTTCGCTAGCGGTGGCGGTGCCTTTGAATGAGTCGGGGGCAACAAGGATGCGCATGATAACGAGTATATGGGGAGCCGTATGGCAATTAAATTTTGGGTATTTGAGCTGCGAGTGAAGGACTTTTTGGATTATGCGGCTTGCAATTTAGGTCGAATGATAGAAAACTAACTGTTGTTCATTAAGTTGAAGCACTGATCATTCGGTTTAGTGCCACATGAAAGGATTGCCATGTCCATCGACCAGCAGATCTCCGATTACTACAGCAAGCTTCTGAAGCGGAACGCGGGCGAACCTGAGTTCCATCAGGCGCTTGCTGAGGTCCTTGATTCCCTCAAGATCGTCCTTAACAAGGATCCACACTACGCGGACTACGGTCTGGTCGAGCGTCTCTGCGAGCCTGAACGCCAGCTCATCTTCCGCGTCCCGTGGGTCGATGACAAGGGCGAAATCCAGGTCAACCGCGGCTTTCGTGTGCAGTTCAACTCCGCATTGGGCCCGTACAAAGGCGGTCTGCGTTTCCACCCGAGCGTGAACCTGGGCATCATTAAGTTCCTCGGCTTCGAGCAGATCTTTAAGAACTCCCTGACTGGCCTTCCTATTGGCGGCGGCAAGGGTGGCTCGGACTTTGACCCTAAGGGCAAGTCTGACGCTGAGGTCATGCGCTTCTGTCAGTCCTTCATGACTGAGCTGCACAACCACATCGGGGAATACCGCGATGTCCCGGCCGGTGACATCGGCGTAGGCGGCCGCGAAATTGGTTACCTCTTCGGCCAGTACCGCCGCCTTGAGAACAAGCACGAGTCCGGCATTCTCACCGGTAAGGGCCTGACCTGGGGTGGATCGCTGGTGCGTACCGAGGCTACCGGCTACGGCTTGGTGTACCTCACTGCAGAGATGATGAAGGCACACGGCGAGTCCTTCGAAGGCGCCAAGGTTATCGTGTCAGGTTCGGGCAATGTGGCCATCTACGCTGCTGAAAAGGTTCAGCAGCTGGGTGGCACGGTTGTGGCTATGTCGGACTCCTCCGGCTACATCACCACCCCGCAGGGCGTGGACTTGGAGCTGCTTAAGGACATCAAGGAAGTGCGTCGTGAGCGTATCTCCACCTATGCAAAGGAGGCTGGTAACGGGGTGGAGTACCACGACGGTGGAAACGTCTGGGAGGTCCAGGCGGATGTCGCTTTGCCGTGTGCAACCCAGAACGAACTCGATGGTGATGATGCCAAGCTGTTGGTCGACAACAAGGTGCGCTACGTGGCGGAGGGTGCCAACATGCCGTGTACCCCGGAGGCGGTCCACTACTTCTTGGATCAGAAGATTGCGTTCGCGCCGGGCAAGGCAGCCAACGCGGGTGGTGTTGCTACCTCCGCACTGGAAATGCAGCAAAACGCCTCCCGTGACTCTTGGACCTTTGAGTACACCGATCAGCGCCTGCACGACATCATGTCGAGCATCTTCCGCAACATCGATAAAACGTCAAAGGAATATGGCCTCGACGGTGACTACGTGGCCGGCGCCAACATTGCTGGCTTCAAGAAGGTAGCGGACGCCATGCTGGCGCAGGGCGTTATCTAAGGTTCTGTGCTTGGCGTACTGCCACATCGCAACCTCCCCCTCACGCTCGTGAAAGTGAGCGCGACGGGGAGGTTTTCGCTGTCAACACCCGCGTGGGATACGTCGCGCTGTGCGCGGGCTTGGTTAGGCTGGTGCCATGTACCGCGTTTTTGAGTCCCTCGATGAACTTGTTCGCAATCTGGAACAGGCCTACGCCGTTCCTATGACCTCCAATTGCATGGTCCCGCGCCACGAAATGCTGGCGCTTCTCGATGATCTCCGTAATGCCCTCCCCGTTGAGATGGATGACGCTCAGGACGTCTTGGATAAACAGGATGAGATCCTGCAGGGCGCGGAGGAGCGCGCGGACCAGATTATTTCTGATGCCAACGCCCAGGCAGATGACACGGTTACCCGTGCACGTGAGGATGCGGACGCTATGCTTGCCGACGCCCAACATCGCGCCACCACCATGGTGGCCCAAGCCGAAGACGAAGCTACCAACTTAGTGGATAACGCCCGCGCCGATGCTGAGCGCACCCGCGCCCAGGCAGATGAGGAATACCAACGCACCGTTGCCGCCGGCCAAGCAGAGCAGGAGCGTCTCGTTTCTGAGTCTGAGGTGGTGCGTCGCGCTGATGATGAGGCTCACCGCATCGTCGAAACCGCACATTCTGAGTCCAACCGCCTGCGCACCGAGTGTGATGAGTTTGTGGATGCAAAGCTGGGCGAATTCGAAACTACGCTGTCTGATCTGCTGCGCACCGTGAACAATGACCGCTCCGCACTGCGCCGCGGCGCGGGTGTTCGTTCCCGTGGGGAGTCGCGCGGTGACTCCCGCGCCGAGGGACGCCCAGAGGGCCGTGAGGTGCGTGGCGATGCGCGTAGCGAAAGCTGGGAACGCGGCGAGTCCCGTCCCCGTCGCGCGCCCCGCGCACCGCGCGACTACTAGAGCGCACCACGCGTAAAGCTCCCAGTTGAGGCCCTTGTCAGGGCCGTCACTGGGAGCTCATCCTTAAGCAGCGGCGGGGTAGGAGCGGCGGGAGGCATCGTGGGCTTTGGAGGCTTCGTGGGCAGCCTCGGCGCGGCGAATGCGGTCGGCTTCGGCTGCAGGCATGGTGCTTAACGCCGCAGCGAGGCCAGCGGCAATAAAACCAGGTAGGGCATAGAGCACCCACATGCTGCCAAAGCCCAGCCCACCCGTCAGGGGATCGGTGACGGGAGCCCACGGGGCGCCAGCCAGAGCGATCATGAGGTCAACGGCCCCAACACTGAGCATCATCATGCCGACGGTGAGGAATGCTGCGGAAATAGATTCCCGTGCAGCCCAGACAATGAAGGCGGCAAACAGGGAAAACAATGCCGAAGAAATAATCACGGTGGAGCTAAAGTGCAGCGGCAGCAGAGCTACGGAGCCCACCATGATGCCGGCGAGCGCGGCGATGGGGGCTACATGGCGCAGCACAAGTCCGTCGCGGCCGAAGATGCTCGGTCGATGCCGCGTCACCACGTGCCGGACAACCACACCTACGGCGGCCAACGCCACGGCTGGGGCGAGGCACTGCAGTGGGTAGAGCCCCGCGAGGTCGTGCGCCGTGTCTGTGATGGCGGCTGAATGAGTAGTGGCATTGCTCATGTCATTCCACGGTAGGGGCGAAAGCACCACTTAGCGAGTGCTGCACGCAAGTCCTTACGCGGTTGTACCCCAGCGTTCAGGCTGTTGCCAGTCTGCGGGTATGGCTGGCAGACATCGCCAGCTGGCTCCGGAGTGGGGGATTAGGCGGTACAGGGTAAGCTGGATGGCGTTATGAATTCACCTTTGAAGTTCGACGTGACGGAATTGCTGCGCAGTCAAGGCCCTGAAGCGCTGCCCGAGCACCGCGTTCAGACCGGCCCCGCCCCGGAGCGTATCGGCGTGGAAATGATCGCTATTCCGAAAGGCGATGAGCTAACGGTAGACGCCACCCTGACCCCATTGGGCTCGGGTGTCTTGGTAGATGCTGATGTCACTGGCACCCTCAGCGGCGAATGCGCGCGCTGTTTGGCGGAACTCCACCCAGAACTAGATCTCCACGTGTCCCAGGTCTTTGCGGCGGATGAGACCTTCATCAGTGGAGATGACGCTGATGAGCAGGACCAAGGCTCTGGTGATGAAGTACCAGAGGTCAAGGACGGCATCCTCGATCTGCTGCAGAGTGTTATTGATGAAGCCGGGTTAACTTTGCCATTTGCCCCGACCTGCGAAGGCGGCTGCGAGGCTGATGCGCCGGAGGGCGTTACCACGGGTGTCTCCGGTGAAGAAGAACGTGTAGATCCTCGCTGGTCAGGTTTGGAGAAGTTCCTATGAGTAAGAAAAAGAAGCTCACAGGAGAAGAAGCCCTCGCCGCTGCCTATGCCGAGGTAGACCACACCCCGTTGCTCACCGCATTGGGAGTAGACATCAGTGATGAGCATCTGTGTTTGGCACTGACGCACCGATCCTTTGCTAATGAGAACGGACACCTACCCAACAACGAGCGCCTCGAGTTCTTGGGGGATGCCGTGTTGGGTTTGTCGATTGCCGCGAAGCTTTATGAGCGCTACCCGTCGCGTCCGGAATCAGATATCTCCAAGATGCGCGCCTCCATCGTCTCGCGCTACGGTCTGTCTGATGTTGCCCGCGAGATTGAACTGGGCAAGCACATCCTGTTGGGTAAAGGCGAGCAGACCACCGGCGGTCGCGATAAGGACTCCATCCTCGCTGATACCACGGAAGCGATCCTGGGGGCGATTTACCGCCAGCATGGATTCGAGGTAGCACGCCAGGTTATTCTGAACCTTTTTGCCGCCAAAATTGAGAATGCAGTTGTGTCTGGTCGTCATATGGACTGGAAGACAACGCTGCAGGAGCTCTGCGCGGAGCTGAAGGCAGCAATGCCGGTTTATTCGGCGACCTCTACTGGTCCGGAACATGACCAGACCTTTAGCGCCGTGGCCACTGTTGCTGGTCTGACCGTGGGGCGAGGTAAGGGCCACAATAAGAAGCTTGCGGAGCAGAAGGCGGCGGAAGAAGCCTGCCAGGCGCTGCGCGAAACCCCGCTTTTGGTTCAAGGCACAGCGGCTAAAGAGAGCTAGATGCCGGAGCTTCCAGAAGTCGAATCTGTTCGCCGCGGCCTTGAGCCCTACATCGCTGGGCACACGTTTACCTCGGTTGAGGTGCTTCATCCGCGGGCGAACCGCGGGCAGGAGGAGCCACTCGCAGCGCTCCTGGAAGGTCGGACCGTTGCCGCGGCTGCACGCCGTGGCAAATTCATGTGGCTCGAATTCGCTGATGAAGACCTGAGCGATCCGGCCCGTGATGTCCTCTTCATTCACCTAGGGATGTCCGGCCAAGTGCGCATCGGCACGGTGAACTCCCCGCACGTGCGCATTCGGGCTGTGCTTGACGACGCCACCCCCATCAGCTTCGTCGACCAGCGCACCTTTGGGTACTGGCGTCTGGCCCCGTGGCTGACGATGGCACACATTGCGCCTGACCCGCTGGAGCCGGATTTCGACATCATGGCGGCCGCGCGCCGCATCCGGGCAAAGAAAACCGCCGTCAAGGTGGCTCTCTTGGATCAAACTGTCGTGAGCGGCGTGGGCAACATCTATGCCGATGAGGCCCTGTGGGCGGCAGGTATCTCCCCATTGAAAAAGGCGAGTGCGCTGCGTCAGAAGGACGCCGTGGCTATTGTGCAGGCAGCTACCGACGTCATGCGTGCTGCTCTCGACGTGGGCGGCACCAGCTTCGATGCCCTCTACGTCAATGTCAATGGTGAATCTGGCTACTTCGACCGTTCCTTGCATGTTTATGGGCGCGGTGGCCAGCCGTGTGATCGCTGCGGAACTGAGCTAGTGAAAGCCGTGGTGGGCGGACGTGGCACGCATTTTTGCCCCGCGTGTCAGCGCAGGGGTGCTGCCTAGGGGCGCATAAGTAGGTCTCTGGTAGGTGGTGCCGTTAAGATTATGGCCCATGCAAGAAGTTTTTAGCACTGTGATCGGTGCCATTAATAACAGCCTCTGGGCCTATGTTCTGCCGTGGCTGCTCATCGCCGCTGGCCTCTTCTTCGGCATCCGTACCGCCTTGGTGCAGGTACGTATGGTGCCAGACATGTTCAAGGCGGTCGTCGAAAAGCCCAAGGGCATCGGCGTGGATGAAGATGCCGATTATGGCGGAATTTCGGCGTTTAAAGCCTTCACGATTTCCGCAGCGTCGCGCGTCGGAACCGGCAACGTTGCGGGTGTCGCCGTGGCCATTTCCGTGGGCGGCCCGGGCGCAGTGTTCTGGATGTGGCTCATCGCCATCTTGGGCGGTGCGACAGCATTCGTGGAGTCCACACTGGCCCAGCTGTGGAAGGTGCGCGAAGGCGATGCTTACCGTGGCGGCCCCGCCTACTACATGTCCCGCGGACTGGGGTGGACGCCGCTGGCGACAGTGTTTTCCGTAGCCATCGCGATTACCTTCGGATGGTTCTACAACGCCTTCCAGACCAACGCTATTTCTGATTCCCTAGCTGCTTCCTTCGGCCAGGATTCCCTAGCGTTTAAAGCGGGCGTTGGCATTGCCGTCGTCCTCGTGGCAGGCCTCATCATCGTTGGCGGCGTGCAGCGTATCGCCACCATGACGCAATTCATTGTTCCCTTTATGGCAGCCGCCTACCTGCTCGTTGGCTTCATCGTTGTGGCATTGAACTTTGACAAGGTGCCGGACATGATTGTGTCTATCATCGGTTCTGCCTTTGGATTCCGTGAAGCTGCTGGCGCGACCTTGGGCATGGCCATGCTCAAGGGTATCCAGCGCGGATTGTTCTCCAATGAGGCCGGTGAAGGATCTGCTCCTAATGCCGCGGCAACGGCTACGGTGTCCCACCCCGTCAAGCAGGGCCTCGTCCAGACTCTCGGTGTGTACTTTGACACCCTCGTGGTCTGCTCCATTACGGCTTTCATCATTTTGCTGGGAACCGACTTTGAGACTTTCGGTTCTGATGCCATTGAAGGCGTTACGCTGACGCAGAATGCTCTTGCCGGAACGGTAGGTGAGTGGGGAATCCACTTTGTCACCTTTATCCTCTTCTTCCTAGCGTTCTCCTCCATCCTGGGCAATTACTACCTTGCCGAGTCCAACGTGGAGTACCTCTCGGAGAAGAAGTGGGTTCTGTGGGCCTTCCGCGTGATCGTGCTGGCCTTCGTCTTCTATGGTGCGGTCGCGCCGCTGGGTACCATCTTCGATCTTGCCGATACCGGCGCGGCCATCATGGTGCTGCTCAATGTGTGCGCCATCGTGCCGCTGTCGGGCGTGGCCATTAAGCTGCTCAAGAACTACAACGAGCAGCGCCGGAAAGGCGTGGACCCAGTCTTCCACCGTGATATGCTGCCGGAACTGAAGGGCGTGGAATGCTGGGATGGCTCGGATCCGGTAACCCGCCGCAGCCTAGAGGATCGTCGCCAGCTTGAGCACCAGCGCGATTTGGGTGATCGCACGAATTTGAGGGAGTTTTAAATGACGCAGCAGCGCCTGGCCGCGTTCGTTCTCGGCTCCGTGCAGGGCGTGGGATTCCGCTGGTGGACGCGTTCCCGTGCCTTGGAATTAGGCTTGGCTGGCCACGCCACCAACCTGCAGGACGGCCGTGTTCAGGTTGTCGCCGAAGGCCCGCGTGAGAAGTGCGAGCGTTTGCTGGAATTGCTGCGTGAAGAACCGTCCACCACCCGTCGCCCTGGCGTGGTTGAGGCCGTGGTGGAGCAGTGGGCCGAGCCACGCGGCGAGTCCGGCTTCATCGAACGCTAAACTAGTTCGAATGCACCTCAAATCGCTCACGCTCAAAGGATTTAAGTCCTTCGCGTCTGCGACGAACCTGAAATTCGAGCCCGGCATTTGTGCTGTCGTGGGCCCGAATGGCTCGGGCAAGTCCAACGTCGTCGACGCCCTAGCGTGGGTTATGGGCGAAGGAAGCGCCAAAACGCTGCGCGGCGGCAAGATGCAAGACGTCATCTTCGCCGGTGCCGGCGAGCGCAAAGCTTTAGGTCGCGCCGAGGTTACTCTCACCATTGATAACTCTGATGGCGCGCTTCCCATTGAGTATTCGGAGGTCTCCGTCACGCGGCGGATGTTCCGCGATGGTGCGAGTGAATACGAGATTAACGGCGCCAAGGCGCGCCTCATGGACATTCAGGAGCTGCTCTCAGACTCCGGCATTGGCCGCGAGATGCACATCATTGTGGGCCAGGGAAAGCTGGCAGAAATCCTGGAATCGCGGCCAGAGGATCGTCGCGCCTACATTGAGGAAGCAGCGGGTGTGCTCAAGCACCGCCGCCGCAAGGAAAAGGCACAGCGCAAGCTCACTGGCATGCAAGCCAACCTTGACCGCTTGCAGGACCTTACTGATGAATTAGGCAAGCAGCTCAAACCCTTGGCACGTCAGGCCGAAGCTGCGAAACGCGCTGCCTCGGTGCAAGCAGATCTCCGTGATGCGCGCTTGCGCTTGGCCGGTGACCGAGTAGTCCGTGTCCATGCGACCTTCGAGGATGCCGAGCGCCGCGCCGAGGTGCTTGCTGAGCAGGTTGAAGAAGTAACGGCCCAGCTTGAGGAAGCCACCGCAAATCAGTTGGAGATCGAGGCAGAACTGGGGGAGGTGTCCCCGCGTGCGGAGGCAGCTCAAAAGCTGTGGTTTGATTTGTCGACTCTCTCGGAGCGCATTTCCGCCACGCAGCGCATTGCAGCTGAGCGCGCCAGCAACGTGGGCGCGCAGGTGGCCTATGCCGGTCAGGATCCGGATGACCTGGAAGCGAAGGCCCAGCTTGCCGACGACTCCCATGCCGAACTTCTCGCCGCAGCCGAGGAGGCTGCGGAGCGCCTCGAATCGATCCGCGAAGAGGTAGCGGAACGCCGCGAGGCCTTCGAGGCTGCGGATAAAGAGCACATGGCACAGTTGCGTGCCATTGCCGATAGGCGCGAAGGCGTAGTTCGCCTCATCGCTGCCGAGGAAAACCTTGCGGGCCAAGTTGCCGCTGCGGAGTCGGAGCTAGGCCGCCAAGAAGAGACTTTGTCGAGCACCAAGGCTCGCACGAGGGACGCGCAGGCGGAAGCAGATGAGGTCGCTGACAAACTGAGTGCGCTTACCTCTGAGCGCGAACCACTCGAAGAGGCGCACGTGCGCGCGGCTAGTGAATCTGCCGCCGCCGACAAACGCTTGGAGCAGCTGCGCGATGCTCAACGTGAGCGCGAGAGAGCTGTGTACTCCCTGCGTGCGCGCATCGAAACTTTAGGGCAGACTGCGCCGGAGGCGCTCGACTTGGGCGAGGGCTTCGCGCCGCTGGCAGATTTTATCTCCACGCGTTACGAGACTGCCGCCGCTGCTGCACTCGGGTCTTTCGCTGAAGCGCAAGCAGGTGCTGTGAGCGAAGAGATCGTGGCTAACTTGGCGGAAGCCAGCCGCACGCCGCTTGTCGACGTCTCCGCGGCCGACCTAGGCTCTGGAGCTTCGAGCTCGGCTACTGGCTGGCGTCTCGACGCAGACCTGCCCAGCGGAGCGGAATGGCTGTTGGACCACATGGTGGTGGTCCCCGAAGTGTCAGCGGCGCTGACGCGGTTGCTGTCAGATGTCGTCCTGGTCAAGGATTTCTCTGCCGCACGTGCAGTTGTTGCCGATGACCCGCGCCTCCGTGCGGTAACACCGAAGGGCCTGCTCGTTGGCGAAGGCTGGGTTGAGGCCGGCACAGGTAGTACCTCTACCGTAGAGGTCAGCGCCCATATCGCGGAAGCTGAAAAGCAGTTGGACAAAGCTTCCCAGGAATTGGAGGAGCTTTCCGGAACTCTTGAAGGCGCGAAGATTGCTGCCGATGATGCACGCGTTGCCGCCGCGAGCGCTAAAGCAGCCCTGCGCGAGCACGACCAAGAGGTAGAGGCTTGGAAGCGTGACCACCAACGATTGCTGAAGCAGTACGAGGCCAACAAGGCAGAGCATAAGAAAGCGGCAGCGCGTGCTACCGATATCGAGGTTCAGCTCGTGCGCCTGCGCGAAGAATTGGATGAAGCTCGCGACCGCTTGTCCCGCGTTGATACGGATGAACAGTCTGATGAACCGTCCTCCGTGGAACGTGATGAGGCGTCCACAGCCTTAGAACAAGTCAAAGCCATGGAGGTCGAAGCTCAGCTTGCCGCTCGAAGTGCCGAGGATAAGGCAGCCCAAGCCGCGGGTAGGGGGGACGCCTTGCGCCGCCAAGCCCAACATGAACGCCAAGCCAAGGCCCGTCATGACCAGGCGATGGCTCGCCGCCACGCGCAGGCGCAGTTGGCTGGGGCCGTGGATAAGCATGCCCAAGACCTGGCCGCGCGTGCAGCCCACGCCCTAGAACGCGCTGCAGAGGAGCGCGATGAGCTCGTGACCCAGCGGGGGGTGTTGCAGGGCCGTGCCCAGACCGCAAAGCAGGCAGTATCCGCTACCCGCCAACAGTTGGATAAGCTCACTGATTCTGCCCACAGCTCGGAAATCGCGCGCAGCCAGGCGCAGGTCCGAGTAGATGAAGCCGAGGCCAAAATCGTAGAGCAGCTCGGTATTGCGATTCCGGATTTGCTCAAGGATTACACTCCGGGCGAGGACTTCGACCGCGCGGCGGAGACGGCGCGTCTCAAGCAGGCAGAGAAGGACCTTAACTCGTTAGGCAAGGTCAACCCCCTCGCCTTGGAGGAGTACAAGGCCCTGGAGGAGCGCTATACCTTCCTGTCGACGCAGCTCGATGACGTCATCCAAGCCCGCAAGGACTTAACGGGTGTCATTGAAGATGTCGACGCGCAGATCCTGCAACTGTTCACGGACGCGTGGCACGACGTGGAAGCTGAATTCCCGAAAGTCTTCCAGACTCTTTTCCCGGGCGGTGAGGGCCGCCTCGTCCTTACTGAGCCCGATGACATGTTGGCGACCGGCATTGAAGTCGAGGCGCGCCCGCCGGGCAAGAAGGTCAAGCGTCTCACCTTGCTTTCGGGTGGTGAGAAGTCTCTGACCGCGTTGGCGATGCTCGTGGCCATTTTCCGCGCGCGTCCCTCACCGTTCTATGTCATGGATGAGGTGGAGGCAGCGCTTGACGACGTCAACCTGCGCCGCCTCATCGCCCTCTTCGAAGAATTGCGTAAGGATTCGCAGCTCATCGTCATTACGCACCAGAAGCCAACGATGGATGTGGCAAATGTCCTCTACGGTGTCACCATGCGCGGTGATGGTGTTACGCGTGTCATCTCGCAGAGGATGAGCCGCGCTGGCGAAGCTCCCGGTACCGCGCAAGCAGCAGAAGATGCCACGCGCTTGGGCGTCGACGCTCCGCGTCCGCATTAATCGCGGGCGGGGAAGGCGAGCAGTACGTCCCGGGCTAATTCACTGGCTTTTCTATGGCTCGTGGTGCCCGCGGTGCGCAACCCTGGCACTATGGAAGGCATGAATACTACGTATCTGTGGATTGCGATAGCAGTCATCGTTCTGATCCTGCTGGTGATCGGGCTGGTCGTGCTAGGTAAGAAGCGCGGCGAGTCAAAGAAGGTCTCTTTTGAAAAGCCCGAAGAGAAGCCCAAGGAGCTCACCCAGCAGCAAAAATCGGGCAATTACCAGGCCAAGTCCGGATTTAACTTTGCCCCCGCTGGCGGTGGCGCCACCAAGCAGCCAGCTAGCGCGCCGAAGGCTAGCGAGCCGCAGAAGCCCGCTGAGTCCCACAAGCCCGCAGAGCCGCAGGCAGCGAGCACAAGGCCTGCAGCCGCAGAACCTGCTCAGCGAGCAGAGGCCAAGCCGGAGCGCCAGCCTGAGGCTCAGTCGGAGCAGCGCGACGCCACGCAGCTGGCCAATGAGCAGCTCAGCGGCACCGCGAAGACCCCAGAAGCGAAGCCGGCCAAACCTGCCGCCCCGGCAGAGCCAGCCAAGGCTGATGACAAGCCAGCCGCCCCGGCAGAGCCAGCCAAGACTGATGGCAAGCCTGCTGCCCCGGCAGAGCCGACCAAGAAGGTAGAAGACAAGCCTGAGAAGGCCGGGGAAGTTGATTCCACTGGCGGTGCCGTCGCTGCTGGTGCTGCGAGCGCAGCCGCCGCTGGTGCGGCTGTGACAGGTGCTGCAGCAGCTGAATGGGAGCAGCGTGCAGACGAAGAGGCCCAGGCTTCTACTCCTGAGGCGGACACTCCGGCCGAGGTGGAAGCCGATGAGCCCATCGCTGACGCGCAGGTAGAAGAGCAGCCAGTCGAGGCGCCTGACGCAGAGGCTGAGACAGCAGCAGAAGCTGAGGCTGATTCAGCTGCAGAAGCAGAGGCAGAGGAAGCTGCTGCGGCGGCGGGGGAGCAGGCGGCGTCGGCAAGCGCGGCTCTCGAGGCTGAGCCGGAGGAGCTCGAGGTTTCCGAAGACGCAGAGGTCGTTGAGGCCCCAGCGCAGCCCCAGGAGGACATCGCGCCGGCCGCGGGCCGTTTGGGCAAGCTCCGTGGGCGCCTGTCGCGCTCCCAAAACGCCATTGGTCAGGGCCTCATGGGCATCCTGTCCGCCGGTGACCTTGATGATGATGCGTGGGAGGACATCGAGGACACCCTCATCATGGCGGACCTCGGTACCAAGTCCACGATGAAGGTCACCGATTCTCTGCGCGACAAGATTGCGGAACGCGGCGTGAGCTCCGAAGAAGAAGCACGCGCCATGCTGCGCGAGGCTCTCATCGAGGTGGGCCACCCAGAGATGGACCGCTCCATCAAGGCAATGCCGAACGAGGGCAAGCCAGCTGTCATCATGGTGGTCGGTGTCAACGGCACAGGCAAGACCACCACGACCGGTAAGCTTGCCCGCGTACTCGTCTCCATGGGGCACAATGTGCTGCTTGGTGCTGCCGATACCTTCCGCGCAGCGGCCGCAGACCAGCTGGAGACCTGGGGTCGCCGAGTCGGCGCCACCACTGTTCGCGGCAAGGAAGGCGCAGACCCTGCCTCCGTGGCCTTCGATGCTGTGGCAGCCGGTGTGGACCAGGGCGTCGACGTTGTCCTCGTCGACACCGCTGGCCGCCTGCACACCTCCGTGGACCTCATGGACCAGCTGGGTAAGGTCAAGCGTGTCGTGGAAAAGAAGACCGAAGTGGATGAGGTTCTGCTGGTGCTGGATGCCACCGTGGGCCAGAACGGCCTGACCCAGGCGCGCATCTTCCGAGACGTCGTGGACATCACCGGCGTTGTGCTCACCAAGTTGGACGGCACAGCCAAGGGTGGCATTGTCTTCCAGGTTCAGGAGGAACTGGGCGTGCCTGTGAAGCTCGTGGGCCTTGGTGAGGGCGCAGATGACCTCGCCCCGTTCGAAATCGAGGGCTTCGTTGATGCCCTGTTGGGAGAAAAATAGAACAATTTTCAGGCGGGATTCTGCCTGATCTATTCCTATATCTCTTCTGAGACCGTAGCGACTTCCCACGGAGGCGTTACGGTCTTTTTAAAGCGCAAATAATGTGCTTTGCGGGAGGTCACAATGATAGTCTGAGACGGTCCTGTCTATATGAGGCTGATTTTTCAGCCCCTTCAACGGTTCGTGAGGCTACTCTTTCGTGACACTCTTGTATGTCGTCCTCCTCGCAGCTGTCGCAGTGGCGCTTGCACCAGTAGCTGTCAAAGTTGCTGATCGCGCAGCCGGCTACCCGCTAGCCGGCATTTTTATTATCGCCGCGGCATTGTTAGCGCGAGAATTTCCTGCACTTGCCCGCGGTGAAGAACTGTCCTACTCCGTGACGTGGGTTCGCGATGTCATCGCGCCTGGCGTCGACGTGAACCTCGCCTTTAGAGGCGATGCGCTGGGCATCTTCTTCGCCATGCTGGCACTCGTCATCGGCGCGGTGGTGTTTTGTTACTCCGCAGCGTATCTGCCTAAAGGCAAAGGAAACGTCAGCTTCTACGTGCTGATGACGGCGTTTACACTGTCCATCCTGCTGCTGGTGTTGGCGAATGACGTCGTGGTGCTCTTCCTTGCCTGGGAGCTTGTGTCGTTGGCGTCGTTCATGCTCATTGCACGTAGCGGCAAGTCCGGCGAGGCAGGATCGCAGCGCACGCTGATTCTTACCTTCGTCGGTGGTTTGACGCTGCTGACTGGTGTGGCGATTGCCGCCACGGCAGCGGGAACCACGAACCTTGAGGGAATCTTGGCTTCTGAGGTGTGGGCGCAGCGCCCGGGCCTGACCACCGGTGTGGCAATCCTCATCGCGCTGTCTGCCTTCACCAAGTCAGCACAATTCCCGTTCCACTTCTGGCTTCCTGAGGCCATGGCAGCGGCCACGCCGGTGTCGGCCTTCCTGCACGCGGCGGCCGTCGTTAAGGCCGGCGTCTACTTGCTGATTCGCTTCTCCACCATCTTCCACGATGTTGCGGCATGGAATTGGTTGCTCATCGTGGCCGGTATGGGAACGGCTGTCATGTCGGCCGTCTTTGCTGTTCAGAAGACGGACCTGAAGAAGCTCACTGCGTACTCCACCGTTTCCCACCTGGGTTGGATCGTGGCCACCATCGGTGTTGGAACCCCGTTCGCCATCGCCGCGGCGCTGGTCCACACTCTGGCGCATGCACTGTTCAAGTCCTCCATCTTCATGCTTATCGGCGTCATTGACCATGAGGCTGGTTCCCGCGACATCCGCCGCCTTGGTGTGCTGTGGAACAAGATGCCGTGGACGTTTGGCTCCATGCTCATCGGTGCGGCGTCGATGGCCGCAGTACCGCCGCTCTTTGGCTTCGTATCTAAGGAAGGAATGCTCACCGCATTCGAAGAGGCACCGATTGGCTCGGCAGGCCAGATTGTTCTGCTCATCGTCGCGGGCATTGGTGCCTTCTTTACCTTCACCTACTCGGCCAAGATTGTCTTCGGTGCCTTCTTCGACGGCCCGCGCGATATGTCGAAGACCCACGAGGCTCCAGTCCGCCTGTGGCTGCCGGCAGCACTGCCGGGTGTTATGTCCGTGCCGATCGTCTTTTTCATGGGCGTGCTTGATGGCCCGCTCGATAAGGTCGTCGCTGCTATCGGCATGGAGGGCCACTCACATTTGGCTCTGTGGCACGGCTTCAACGTTCCGTTTGCTATCTCGGCACTCGTGCTTATCGCCGGCATTGTGGGTGTGCTGTACCGCAAGCCGCTGTGGACGGCGATGGAGGAGCGAGAGCTCTTGCCGCGTACCGGTAACGAGGTGCTGAAGTGGATTCAGGGAGTGTGTGCCAAGTTCGGCCGCTTCGTTGGCCGCATGTCGGATACTCACAACCCGTCGCTGTTCATCCTGCCGATCATCTTCCTCATTATCCTTCTGGCTGGTGCGGCGCTGCTTTCCGACGGCGTCGATGGCGTCGCTCTCAACCCCCGCGTTGAGGGCCTGGATAACCCGTGGGATCTCTTGCCGCTGAGTATCGTTGCGCTGTCTATGGTTGGCCTGGTTCGCACGAAGAACCGCCTTACCGGTGCGGTCATGATCGGAACGGCCGGTACTGGTGTGACACTGCAAATGTTCCTGTTGGGTGCCCCGGACGTGGCGTTGACTCAGTTCACGGTGGAGGCACTGTCCGTCATCGTCATGATGATGGTGCTGCGCTACCTTCCGGAGAAATTCCACCCGGTGTCCCGCAAGGGCCGCCAGACTGGCGCCATCATCATCGCGGTCTTGGCGGGTGCCGCTGCGTTCCTCGGTGTGTGGGCACTCATGGGCCGCCACGAGCGTTCGGACCTGGCTATGTGGTATCTCAACAACGCGCCGGACATCACGGGCGGCGACAACGTTGTGGCCACCATCATCGTGGAGTTCCGTGCACTCGATACCCTGGGCGAGCTCTCCGTGCTGGGCATGGCGGCCGTCGTTATCGCCGCGGTGACCTCGACGCTGCCACGTTTCCCGTTCACTTCGGGTACGCGCCCGGCACCGTTCGGACAGTCACAGCTCAACTCGGTGCCGCTGCGCAAGGGCATTGCTCTCACTATTCCGATTCTGGTGGTTCTGTCCGTCATCGTCTTCTACCGTGGCCACCAGGCCACCGGTGGTGGCTTCCCGGCTGCCCTCATTATGGGCGCAGCCATCGGTTTGACGTACCTCTCGCGCGGTACGGATGAGATTGTCTTTGGCCGTATGACGCCGATTCACCTCACCGGTATCGGCATCATCGTCGCGTTGACTGCGGGTTTCATCGGCTACATTCCAACCTCCCACAGTGATGGTGGCTTCCTCACCGCTATCCATGGGCACGCGCTGGGGCAGCACTGGACGACGTCCCTCATCTTCGACCTTGGTATTTATCTTGCCGTTCTGGGCATGCTTACCATGGCGATCAACGCCTTGGGTGGCTACCTGCGCCCAGGTACGGAACGCGACTTCCTGCCGTGGGTCCATGATGACGATTCGGCGTTGCCGAACACGCCACGCGTAGTGCTTGACGACGTCGACGATCCTTACCCCGAATCCATCAATCCATCCTCCGATCCGGAGGCCCTGCTGAATGATGCCCAGGCACGCCAGCGCGTGTCCTCGCCTCACTTCACCCCGGCTGGAGAGGAGAAGAACTCATGATTCTCGCCTTGACCATCGCGCTGCTCATCGGCAGCGCCGTCTACCTCATCCAACAGCGCAGTCTCGTGCACATTGTGCTGGGCATGATGGCCTTTGGCCACGGCGCGAACCTCACTCTGTTGGCTACTGGTGTGTACTCCTACCGCGGTGAGTCCTTCCCATCGCAGGTTCCGATGGACCAGATGGCAGATCCGCTCCCGCAGGCTTTCGTCCTGACCGCTGTGGTTATTTCCATGGCTACCTCGACGATCCTGTTGACCTTGGCTGCCATGGGCGCCAACGATGACACTGATGTTGCCGAGCCGGTGGATGACAACACCATTGACCATGCCTTCTCCACGCTGGGTCGTGACACACAAAACCGTGCGATTCTGGAACGTTCGGCGAACAAGATGGATCGCTTGAAGGAAATCGACCAGGAAGGGGAGAAGTAAATGTCTGACACCGTAAGTGCTCTCCTCCCGCTTTTTGCGGCGGTACCGCTCGTGTCAGCGGCCTTGGCGCTGTTGGCACCATGGCGCCGCGTGCGTGATGCGATCATGTTGATTGTGCCGGGCATCGGTATTTTTGCGGCTTTCGCTTTGCTGCTTTACACCAAGAACAATGGCGTCGTTGCTCATAGCGTGGGCAAGTACCTCGGCAACGCGGGTATTGCTTTCGCAGCGGATACGTTCTCGGCGCTGATGATTGTGACGACGATGATCGTTGCTTTCGGCGCTAACTGGTTCGCCATCGTTGGTGGTGAGACTAAGTCACGCTACTACCCATCGCTCACGCTCATTCTGATTACCGGTGTGTGCGGCGCCTTACTCACCGCAGACCTCTTTAACTTCTTCGTGTTCATTGAGGTCATGCTCTTGCCGTCCTATGGCCTCATCACCATGTCGGGTACGTGGTCACGTTTGGCCGCCGGCCGCGCTTTCGTGTTGGTGAACCTGTTTGCCTCCACGTTGCTGGTTGTTGGTGTGGGCTACATCTACTCGGTTACCGGCGTGGTGAATCTTGGCGCCCTCAAGGGGGCTGCGGCGGGCAATGGCCCAGTCACTGTCGCTGCCGGCATTGTAGTCATCGCGGTGGCAGCCAAGGCAGGTGTCTTCCCCGTAC
Organism: Corynebacterium sp. MSK218; assembly: GCF_030232655.1. Lineage (NCBI taxonomy): Bacteria > Bacillati > Actinomycetota > Actinomycetes > Mycobacteriales > Corynebacteriaceae > Corynebacterium > Corynebacterium sp. MSK218. The sequence continues at coordinate 6,329 of NZ_JASPGN010000004.1, read as the reverse complement.
AAAACTGGCTACCGCGAACCTACCCGGGAACCTCCGCCGCGGTGATGGGCTTGTTCTCTGGCCTGCACACCAAGGTTGCGGTCTACATGCTGTACCGATTGTGGGTCCAGCTTTTCGATATGGACGAGCGCTGGGGCACGCTCATCATCGTCGTGATGATCATTTCCATGATTGTCGGTGCCTTTGGTGGCTTGGCAGAGAACTCCATCCGTCGTGTGTTGGGCTACCAGATGCTCAACGGTATGCCGTTCATCCTCGTCATGATGGCTTTCACCACGCACGATGCCCAGCGCGCATTGGCGGCCGGTATCTTGTACACGATTCACCACATGCTGACAGTCGGCTCGCTCATCCTGACCGCAGGTGCCATTGAGGAGACCTACGGCACGGGCCGACTCAACAAGCTCTCCGGCTTGGCGCGGCGTGACCCCATCATCGCGTGGATCTTCGCTGCCGGTGCCTTCTCTGTCGTGGGCTTCCCGCCTTTTTCCGGCATGTGGGGCAAGGTTCTCATCGTGGCCGAAGTGGCACGCACTGGTGGGGGATGGGCCTGGACCGTTATCACGGTGATCATCATCGCGTCCTTCGCCGCTTTCCTGTCGATGCTGCGCGTCTGGCGCCGCGTGTTCTGGGGCAAGGACCTGCCCAAGGAAAAGGTGCCGAATGAATTGGTTATCCGCAAAAAGCTCATGGCTCCCTCGGCCGCCCTTATCTTGGGTTCGCTGACCATGTTCATCCTGTCTGGCCTCGTCATCGACGTCACCATGGCGGCTTCTGCGGACCTGCTCGACACGGAGGCTTATACCAACGCCGTGCTTGGCGACGACCCCGTAGCCCTACCCGATATCGACTCCATCCAGGAGGGCCGTTAAATGAAGACCGCTATGAACTCTGTTGTCTACGCACTGTGGCTCATCAAGGAGATCTTCGTTGCTGGCTTTTCGCTCGCCCTCGAGTCCTTTAAGCCGCACAATAACTACAACCCCGTCGTCGTGCGCTATCCGTTGCGCGTGACAGGCGCGTGGGAAATCTTCTGGTTTACCTCCTCCATCACGGCGACGCCGGGTACCCTCTCGCTAGGCCTGCGTGAGCCGGTGCGGGAAGGCCTGCCGCGCATTGTGCTTGTGCAGGCAGTCATGGGCGATGACCCCGCCAGCGTCATGGCAGACCTCGCGGATATGGAGGAGCGCCTTGCCCCGCACGTTAAGGGCATTGATTATGGCGTGCCCGGCCAAGGACCGACCACCGAGCTGGCGGAGACCTTCTATGAGTACCCGCTCGATACCTTGGGCCGGCATATGCGCGCCCCGGATATTGCGCAGACCGATGACACGCCGCTAGCTGCCCACGAGGTAGACAAGCGCCCCGTTCGGCCGCGGCGCCGCAGCGTGCCGAGCAAAGCTCGAAAGGATGACAAGAAATGATCGACTTTTCCTCTTTCAGCGCCTTTCAATGGGTGGTCTTCGTCTGCGTCTTCATCATGTGCGCATGCGTGTGTGCCGCGCTGGCCCTCGCGCTGCGTTCGCGCGATGAGCTGACCCGCACCGTGATGAGTGACATGGTCTTCTACGGCATGATGTGCATGTACTTTGCCTGGGCCATGACGAACCACGCATCCATCGTGTATGACATCGCCATGCTTGCGGGCATTGCCGCCGGTGTGCTGCCGACGTTGTCCATGGCCCGTATCATTTCGAAGGGCAGGAGGTAGACCATGACCATTGCAGAAATCATTGCCAGCGTGTTGTTGGTTCTGGCCACCATACTGGTGATTGCTACCGTTATCGCCCTGTGGCGCGCTCCCGATGCCTTGACTCGAGTCAACCTGCTGGGCCCCACCGTGGGTTTGGCCGTGCCGCTGTTGCTCCTGGCGAAGCTCATCGTGGACTTCTCCGAAAACGGCTTCTCCCTGTGGTCACTGGTACGCGTTCTCATCGCTTGCTTTGGTGTGTGGATCATCGGCTCGGTGGGCTCATACTACATGGGCCGTTCCATCTACGGCGTGACGGTCACGGACGTTAAATACGCCAAGCGCATGCAGAAGAGCGCCTCCACCGTCGAGGCCAGCGACGAGGACGTATAGACAGGATAGGATTAATCACATGAAGCTCATCACTGCCATCGTCAAGCCGTTCACGCTGCCGGATATCCGCGAGGCCCTCGAACAGCACAACGTCCATGGTCTTACCGTTACTGAGACCCAAGGCTTTGGCCAGCAGCGCGGCCACAGCGAGGTCTACCGCGGCGCCGAATACGCCACGGACTTCGTGCCCAAGGTCAAGCTGGAAATCGTCACCTCCGACGACCAAGTAGAAGAGATTATCTCTGCTGTCGTTGATGCCGCCTACACCGGCAAAATTGGTGACGGCAAGATTTGGATTACTCCGGTCGAGGACATCATTCGCGTGCGCACAGGCGAGCGCGGCGAGTCGGCCCTCTAAACCTTGCCTACTGCCGCCGAACTGCGTGAGGAGGCCTTCGCGGCGGCCACCCGTCTCACGCAGTCCCTTGTCCTACCGCCAGGTTGTGCCTTAGCGGCCACTGGGTCTTTCGCTCGCCGTGCTATGACGCCGTATTCGGACCTCGACCTTATCCTCCTGCACCCGGAGGGAACGACGCTATCTGAAGAGGTCGTGTCCGAGGTGTGGTATCCCATCTGGGATGCCAAGTACCGCCTCGATTATGCGGTGCGTACTCCGAGTGAATTCGCCGCCATCGCCGGCTCTGACCCCGCTGCAGGGTTTGCGCAGCTTGACCTCGCTTTCGTTGCGGGGGATAAGCAGCTTGTTGATTCCACCCGTGCCCAGGTTTATGCCACGTGGCGCCGCCTTCTGCAGCGCAATTTCGATGCTTTTGTTGATATCGCCATTGAGCGCTGGCGCCGCTCCGGCACCCTCGCTACGATGACTCACCCGGACATCAAGAACGGCCGTGGGGGATTGCGTGATATCCAGTTCCTTCGGGCGTTGGCTCTGGGCAACCTTGCGGACGTTCCCACTCTGGAGACCGAAAGGGCCTTGCTTCTCGACGTCCGAACGCTCCTCCACGTCACCGCGCGCCGCCACCGCGACGTGCTCGATCCCGAGTTCGCCGCCGAAATCGCGCAGCAGTTAGGCTTTGCCGACCGTTATGAGTTGTCCTCTGCTGTGGTGACGGCCGCTTCAGCGGTGGATAAGGCTATGGAGAGGGCGCTGGCGACGGCACGAGGGGTCGTCGCCAAGCGCAGCCCTAGCCGCTCCCGTAAACCGTTGGATATTGGCGTCGTTGATGCTGGCGGTGAAATCCACCTTGCCCGCACCGCTGACTTGACCGAACCGTGGCTGCTGCTGCGCGTGGCAGCGGCGGCAGCGCGGTCGGGCCGACCGGTGGCTGACAAAGTCTGGGAGCAGCTGCGCGAGCTCCCAGAGCTTCCGGATCGGTGGACAGCCGCGGCGACCGATTCTTTCTTCGCCTTGTTGTCCTCACCCGTGCACACACCTCGTCTTATCCAGGAGATGGAGGCCCACGGCTTGTGGGAGCGGCTTGTCCCGGAGTGGGCACACATTCGTGGGCTACTACCGCGGGAGCGCACGCATGCGCACACCGTGGACTATCACTCGATTCTTACCGTGGCCCGTTGTGCCGATGCGCGCACCTCCGTCGCACGGCCGGATTTGTTGCTGCTGGCGGGGCTCTATCACGACATAGGCAAGGGCTACGGGCGCCCGCATTCGGTGGTAGGCGCGGAAATGGTGGCTCGGGCAGCCGCGAAGCTACGCCTTGACCTTGCGGACCGGTCGCGAGTGCAAACCGTGGTGGCCGAGCACACGACGCTGGCGCGTATTGTTTCGCGCACGGACCCGCAGTCCGACGCTGCGCGTGACGAGCTCCTAGAAGCTGTACGCTACGACTACTTGACCCTGGCACTACTCGTGGCGCTGGCGCAGGCGGATGCGGAATCGACGGGGCCCGGGGTATGGAATCAGCGCCTGGCGCGCGGCATTGAGACGGTGAGTCGGCGCGCCTTTGAGCAGTTGGAATCGTTGTGCCCGACGAAGCCTTTGGTGGCCGCCGACCGGGACATCGGGCTGCGGCACAACTCAGAAGAGGACATTTTTACCGTGGTATGGCGCGGCAACTATCAACGCGAAGCCGTGCGAGCGCTCGCGCTCATAGCGGCCTTCGGATGGTTCATCGTGTCGTCACGCCTTGTGCGCACCGCAGAAGGCTATGCCGGCGAGTTCGATGTGCGTGCCCTGCAGGGCAGCATCGACCTGGTTTCGGACGAGCAGCGCCTTATTCAGGCCTATAAATCGGGTACTCATTCTGTGCTGCCGCCGTTTGTCCCAGGGCCCGCAACCGCGATGTGGACCGGAGGTATCTTCGAGATCCGCATCGACGATTACACCGGCACCCTCGGTCATGTGCTGTCGCAGTTACCTGATTGCGAGTGGCTGTCCACCACCACCCCGGGCTCCACGATGGTGCTCCATGCGCTTCCGAGTGAGGACATTCCACGCGCGGCGCTGGTCCGGAATGTGACCCAAGCACTGGTCAACGGCTAAGCTGGGGGAGTTAAAAATTATCGACGATAGTTGAGGGAGCACTCCGACGTGTTTGAGTCTTTGTCTGACCGCTTGCAATCAGCCCTGTCAGGCCTGCGCGGCAAGGGCAAACTGACCGAGGCAGACATTAATGCCACCGCGCGCGAGATCCGCCTTGCGCTGCTGGAGGCCGACGTCTCGCTGACCGTCGTTCGCGGCTTCATCAAGCGCATCAAGGAGCGCGCCGCCGGCGCCGAGGTTTCTGAGGCACTGAACCCGGCGCAGCAGGTTGTCAAGATTGTCAATGAGGAGCTCATCGAGATCCTTGGTGGTGAAACCCGCCGCCTGAACCTAGCGAAGAACCCGCCAACAGTCATCATGCTTGCCGGTCTCCAGGGTGCTGGTAAGACTACCCTGGCGGGTAAGCTCTCCAAGCATTTGGCGTCGAAGGGCCACACCCCGATGTTGGTGGCCTGTGACCTTCAGCGCCCAGGCGCGGTACAGCAGCTGCAGATCGTCGGCGAGCGCGCCGGCGTCGACGTCTTCGCTCCGGATCCAGGTACCTCCCTCGATTCCCACGAGCATGAGATGGGTACGTCTCACGGTGATCCGGTGGACGTCGCCAAGCGCGGCATCGAAGAGGCTAAGCGCACGCAGCACGACATTGTCATCATCGATACCGCTGGCCGCCTCGGCATTGATGAAACACTGATGACGCAGGCCCGCAACATCCGCGACGCCGTCAACCCCGACGAAGTCCTCTTCGTCATCGATTCCATGATTGGTCAGGACGCCGTCCAGACCGCCGAGGCCTTCCGCGACGGCGTGGACTTTACCGGCGTCGTGCTGACCAAGCTGGATGGTGACGCCCGCGGTGGTGCGGCGCTGTCCATTCGTGAGGTCACAGGCAAGCCCATCATGTTTGCCTCGACCGGTGAGAAGCTCGACGACTTTGATGTCTTCCACCCAGAGCGTATGTCAAGCCGCATCCTCGGCATGGGTGATCTGCTCACACTTATCGAGCAGGCAGAATCTAAGCTGGATCAGTCCAAGGCGGAAGAAGCCGCCAAGAAGATGAGCTCGGGCGAGATGACGCTCAACGACTTCTTGGACATGATGCTTATGGTCCGCAACCTGGGCCCGATGGGTAACCTGCTCAAGATGATGCCCGGCGGCAACAAGATGAACCAGATCGCCGACATGGTCGATGAAAAGCAGCTCGACCGCATCCAGGCCATCATTCGCGGTATGACCCCGCAGGAGCGTGAAGATCCGAAGATCCTTAACGCCTCGCGCCGCAAGCGCATCGCTAACGGTTCTGGCGTGGCTGTCTCCGACGTCAACCAGCTCATCGAGCGCTTCAACGAAGCGAAGAAGATGATGAACCAGATGGCCGGCCGCTTCGGCATGCCGGGCATGGGTGGCGGGCGCTCGGCGACGAAAAAGAAGCCGAAGGGCCGCAAGGGCAAGAACGGCAAGCGCAAGCCGCCAAAGCGCCGTGGCGGTGGTGGCATGCCGGGAATGGGCGGCGGAATGCCGTCGATGCAGGAGCTGCAGAAGTTGCAAGAGCAGATGGGCGGCGGCATGCCGGACCTAAGCGATATGAAGATGCCGAAGGGCATGGAGAATATCGACCTCAACAACCTCGACTTCGGTCAGGGCAAGAAGAAGTAGGCGCACAACAGTGATGGCCCGTGGGAAACATCCCACGGGCCATTTTTCGGCCTATAGTGGCCCTTCCGGTTTTAGAGTGCGTTGATTTTGTCCTGTAGTTGTCCGGAGTGGATCAGGCACCGCAAGATGTAG
>NZ_JASPGN010000049.1:0-232 GCF_030232655.1 Corynebacterium sp. MSK218 | reverse complement strand
CAATAGTGGGTACGAATGCCCGGAGCTGCCAACCCTAGCCCAAGCCGGTTTGGTGCGCCCCGCACCTCCCGCTAATGCCAAACGGGGTCGGGTCCGCGACATTGTTGATGGCGACACCATCAAAGTGTCCTTCGGCGATAACCTGGACACCGTGCGCCTGGTCAATATCAACGCACCGGAAACCCACAATCCCAACACGCCACCCCAGTGCTATGGCGCGGAAGCCACCGCC
>NZ_JASPGN010000048.1:0-260 GCF_030232655.1 Corynebacterium sp. MSK218 | reverse complement strand
TGCTTCGCGGCGAAGAAGGCTGTCGCTTTTGACAAAAACTCGTTATCCATCTTGGCCTCTGCCAACTCACGGCGCAGACGAGCATTCTCAGCACGAAGATCCGCCTCACTCATCCCATCTGAGGCTCCTCGGCGTTCACGCTCGAGTTTGACCCATTTTCCTAAAAGCCCGGCGGAAACACCAATCTCCTTAGCCACATGGGCAATCGGGCGCTCTGACTCGATTACCAGGTTCGCGGCTTCACGCCGGTACTCCGGCGT
>NZ_JASPGN010000047.1:0-273 GCF_030232655.1 Corynebacterium sp. MSK218 | reverse complement strand
GATCAGGACGGTCCGGACTCCTCGTGGTGGGGCACGTAGGCGTCGCTCTCGGGCCAGAACAGCCCCTCGTGCCCATCGGTCGACCACCGCACCAGGTACGGCGGCGTGCCGTCCGGCCCCCGGACCTCCAGGATCTCCCCGTCCCGCTCGGGCTCGCCCTGATGACGGGACCGCACCACGATGCGCTCCCCGACCTTCGCGTGCATGACCCTCTCCTCTCGACGGCGACCAGCGACCCTGATGGTCCGTCCGTCGACGTGGCCGCACCAGGGC
>NZ_JASPGN010000046.1:0-295 GCF_030232655.1 Corynebacterium sp. MSK218 | reverse complement strand
AGTTCTGCGGTGATCCGCGGAGCACCATAAACCTCATCAGAGTCTTTCCAAATCTGATGAATCTTTCGGTCAACATCATCGTAAAATGCTGCACGATTATCTTTTCCGGATAGTCGTTTCTGCTGTGCATGGGCCCATTTGTAGTAGCCAGACCGAGACACTTTTAATAGTCGTGCCATGCGCTTGATGCTGTAGTTCGCCTTCTCCTGCTGCATCAATTCGAACTTTTCTGCTCGCGTTGCTTCGCGGCGAAGAAGGCTGTCGCTTTTGACAAAAACTCGTTATCCATCTTGGC
>NZ_JASPGN010000045.1:0-298 GCF_030232655.1 Corynebacterium sp. MSK218 | reverse complement strand
CGCTGATGGTACTGCAACCGGGAGGTTGTGGGAGAGTAAGAAACCGCCGACACCAAACAACAACAAACAACTCAATACAACAACAAAGGGCAGACCGTTGAAACACCACCAGTTTCAACGGTCTGCCCCTCTTTGTTTTTCCACCACCCCTGCACCCCGCAAGCCCTAACAGGCCGAAAGGACCCGAGCCTAACAGTCCAGACCTGAAAGGCGACACAGTAGGACCTGACCCCTGTTTGGTAGACACCTGATATCCAGCCCGGTTGGGTTGGGAAGAAAGGTAATCTACCACCATGCC
>NZ_JASPGN010000044.1:0-312 GCF_030232655.1 Corynebacterium sp. MSK218 | reverse complement strand
CAGGCTTAGCTTCCGGGTTCGGAATGGGTCCGGGCGTTTCCCTGCTGCTATAGGCCACCGACAAACACACGAGGCATCTTGTGCCTGGTCGTGGTGTTGTGTCAGATACTGTGTAGTGGACGCGAGCGACAGTGATTTTTTGTCTTGGTGTTTGTTTGTTCTCCAATACCCTGGTTGGGTTTGGTGTGTTTGTTTTGGTCTATTAGTACCAGTAGCCTTCACACCTTGCGGTGCTTCCAGGTCTGGCCTATCAACCCCATCGTCTGTAGGGGACCTCAAATGAAACCTCATCTTAAAACAGGCTTCCCGCTT
>NZ_JASPGN010000043.1:0-319 GCF_030232655.1 Corynebacterium sp. MSK218 | reverse complement strand
AGGGCGCATGGTGGATGCCTTGGCATGCTGAGCCGATGAAGGACGTGTAAGGCTGCGTTAAGCCTCGGGGAGTTGTCAATAAAGCGTTGATCCGAGGATGTCCGAATGGGGAAACCTGGCACCTGTTATGGGGTGTTACCCTTCAGTGAATTCATAGCTGTTGTGGGGGTTTACGCGGGGAAGTGAAACATCTCAGTACCCGTAGGAGGAGAAAATAAAAATGATTCTGCTAGTAGTGGCGAACGAACGTGGATGAGGCTAAACCGTGTGCATGTGATACTTGGTAGGGGTTGTGTGTGCGGTGTTGTGGGCCCCAATG
>NZ_JASPGN010000042.1:0-345 GCF_030232655.1 Corynebacterium sp. MSK218 | reverse complement strand
GGCACCACAGCCTGGCTTGAACTTGGAGTCGATGAGAACACCGGCATCAAACTCGATGCCTTCATCCGTAAAACCGCCGCCCACGAAGGCCTCAGCCTGACCGAAGCCGTCAAGAAGCTTCTCAGCGGTGAAATCACCCCACCGGCAACTGTTATCCTCAATACTTATAGAGCTTGTGATGTTGACAATGCCCCAACCTATGTTGAGGGCTTTGGGTGGAAAGCCACCCCCATGCCACACGATAAACAACGCGACCTGACCACCCCAAGTGAAGAAACTGATTCCTATCGGCCAGGTGTTGGCATGCGCAAAGAAGTCGAAGGACGAGACGGCACCTGCCGCATC
>NZ_JASPGN010000041.1:0-349 GCF_030232655.1 Corynebacterium sp. MSK218 | reverse complement strand
GTGCCACCACCGTGGTGCTCAAGCGGCTTAAGGCATCCGCGAAGGATGGCGACCCCATTGCGGAAGCTGAGGATAATCCACAGGACGTGGAAAAGCAGTTCGCGGCTGCTGATGCCCATATTGTTGCCGGGACTCCAGACGTTGCCTTTAGCCGGCTTATTGACGCCATGAAGGTCACCGCAGGCGATGACAAAGCACGTTTGAAGGACCGTCTTCTTGAGCTGTTTGCCCTCTATGATTCCGGTGATCCGCGCGTGCTTGCGGCCCGCACGCAGCTCGCTAGCGCGCTGTATTGATACCTAGTCTCGCTGTCTGACCCGTCAACCTTTTCTGGTTGGCGGGTGTCATC
>NZ_JASPGN010000040.1:0-404 GCF_030232655.1 Corynebacterium sp. MSK218 | reverse complement strand
CACTCACCTGATCAAGTTGAGCAGCTTAAAGCCCAGGCCCGGCGTCTTATTGATGCAGATCAACTCACCCTTGATCTTGGAGTAGAGCCTTCAGCAAGCAGGGGAACCGCTGATGACCCGGTGCCGGTGACAGCACAGCGAGCAGGTTACTTGTTGGACTGTATTGATGCGTGTTTCAACGAGTTAGGTCTTGCTGCAGCAACTGGTGATGATCCGGTGTTTCGGGATCTGGTGCGTGCCCGGTTGATTAATCCTGGCTCGAAGTTTGATTCGATCGAAACCCTTGCTGAAGTTGGGGTGACAAGCGCAAGCTACGCCACGATTAAACGCCGACTACCTGGCTTTGCTACAGATGCCTTCGGCGAAGGATTAACCCAAGTGCTGGCGCATCATGCAGGTATCGG